>NZ_SZPP01000013.1:0-77027 GCF_030263775.1 Candidatus Jettenia sp. AMX1 | reverse complement strand
TATGATATTTAATATCACAAAAGGTTATTGCCTGTTCAAGGCTTTTTAACCTCCTTGGAAGGACGCTGCTTTTTCATATTACCATTGCGAGGGGTTTTTTCCCGAAGCAATCTTTTCTCAACTATTCAAGAGATTGCTTCGGACAATACCCTCGCAATAACAAAATGACAAGTTAAACACAACACGGACAAATCATGTCCCTGTAGGGATCATTTGTCCGTGCCACCCTAAAAACCGCTTACATACAATGAAAATTCCTCTACAATCAAGCTAAGCGCTACTCGACTTGTTAGGGGTCAGTCAATATTCAACCCCGAAGGGATGATATCTCAACGCAGATATTCCATATCACCCCTTCGGGGTTGAAGGGCTTTTTTCTGCTTTTTCTATAATCATGACATCCCTACGGGATTGGGTAGAGACGCAACACCTTGCGTCTCTACCATTGTGTACAAGGTAAACAGGCTGTCCGAGAATGGAGGGTTTTTCAAATTTTGTTAGAAAGAGAGTGACAATTTAGTTGAGGCAATCCAGTACAATGATATAATGAAGTACCAATGAGAACCCCAAAACAAAACCACAATAATCAGTTAAAATTTTGCTTCGAGCCAACGATATCACCGAAGAAATATGCTGATTCATTCATTGCCTTACCAAGAGAAAATCCAAGGAGAATCAATCATATGGCGAAATTTAAACCATTTCATGAATTCCAGAAACCCCTGATGAGGTTTACTCCCGAAGCGTTTTTAGATTATATCGAAACGGTATTACCCAAAGACCATCTGTGCAGATTAGTCAAAGAGGTCGTATTCTCGTTAGACACCGAAGCAACAGAGGCGACCTATTCTTTGTTAGGCCAACGTACCTATCATCCGAAGTTACTCTTAAGTGTGCTCTTTTATGGGTATGCAACAGGGTTAAGGAGTAGTAGAAAGCTAGAAGAGAGATGCCTGAGCGATCATGTGTATATGTATCTGATACAATGCTACACGCCGGACCATCGGACAATAAGCGATTTTCGCAAGAATAATCTCAAAGCGATAGAGAAGTATTTTGTGGATATCGTAAGGATATTCAGTGAGTTGGGGTATACCAGCGTAGGAAAGATATACCTGGATGGGACCAAGCTCAAAGGGAATGCATCGGCAAAGCGGACGAAAGATCGTGCGGGGTTTGAGAAATGGCTCTCAGGGATAGAAGAGGAGATAGCGACATTACTTCAGGAAGCAGAAACGATCGACAAACAAGAAGACGATACCTGCAAAGTAGATCCTGAACAAGAGGCATTACAGGAGAAGTTATCAGACCGTACATACCTGAAAAAGAAGATAGAAGAGGCGCTGGAGGTGATGAAGGAGGAAGGAAAAGAGAAGATCAATCTTACCGATCGGGATGCCAATCATATGAAAAGCGGGGGAAGTAAAGACATACGTCCCGGCTACAACTGTCAGACAGTGGTAACCGAGAGTGGGATTATTGTAGCATCGGAGGCGGTAACGGAAGCGAATGACCGGAACCAATTGAAATCTGTGCTAGAGCTGACAGAGGCAAATACTCAGGAGAAAGTTAAAGAAGTTGCGGCAGATTGCGGGTACGGGAGCTATGCAAATTATGAGTATCTTGAAGAGAGAGAGATCGATGGATATATTCCGGATGATCATTTTCAGCAGTACAAGTCAGGAGCATATAAAAAGGAAGAGAATCGATATCACTCTACCAATTTTACCTATGATGCGGCAAGCGATAGGTATGTATGCCCGGAAGGAAAGCAGTTACTATATTGGAAGACCAGAACAGAGAAGACAGAGAGCCGTCAGTGGAATCATAAGGTTTACAGGGGGACGGAGTGTGGGACATGTCAGAAGCGGTCATTATGCACAAAGGCAAAGGTAAGGGAATTGTTCCTGGATATTCGTGAACCTCTTTTACAAAAGATGAGAGAGAAGTTGACATCTGATGAGGGAAGGCGAAAATATTTTATGCGTCAGTATATCATCGAACCAGTCTTCGGGCATTTGAAATTCAACGTGGGGTATCGAAACTTTCTCTTACGAGGACTGGAAAAAGTCCGTGCGGAATTTCAGTTGATGTGTATTGGATGGAATTTAAAAAAGATGCTGAAAATGGGAATAAGGCCTGCCACGGTATTAAGGTAATACGAGGAAAACAAGCCCTTAGGGTAGTAGTTCCATGTCCTTTTTATGCTCCTGACATAAAAGGATGTTTTGGATGAAAATAGGTTAACCTTTTCCTGGCTTGTTTATCGATGGTATTTTCATTTATCCACAATTTCCTTTATCTCTTACTCTTATTTATTAACCACTTTCTCGGACAGCCTGTATACATTGATCACGATACCGGATAACATGTGGTTTACAAAACTTCGTCTCCACCATATGCTGTCTGGTTTCAATCATTGATCACTCTATGTATGTCCGGAAGGAAAGCGGTTAATATACTGGAAGACCAGAACAGAGAAGACTGAGAGCCGTCAATGGAATCATAAGGTTCACAAAGGGAGAGTATGGTACATGCCAGAAGCGGCCACTATGCACAAAGACAAGAGAATTATCACGAGATATTCGTGAGCCTCTTTTACAAAAGATGAGAGAAATGCCCGTGAAGTGGAAGATGACAATTATTCAGGATAGCTCTATTACAGTCTATGATAAAGATTGGAAGATAAATGGGTATGGGAAAGTAAATGATGAATAGTAAAAATTATACAATGTGCTCTGAGATGATAGCACTCTCGTGGTAGTCTTTTGCTGGTAAGGTAATGCAAACCCTGGTATATTCGCCCTCAACACTATCAATAGTAAGCTTGCCATGATGATCAGTAATAATTTTATAACTTATGTTTAGCCCTAATCCAGTTCCTTTGCCGTGTGGTTTTGTCGTAAAGAATGGATTTATGATTTTGTCTTTTATCTCGGCAGGTATACCAGTGCCATGGTCGCAAAAGGTAACCTTTACATAAGAATGTCTGTTTATTGCTGTTTTCTCACCTAAGATTTCGAGAATTTTATTCTCATGTCCTCCCGGATATTTCTGATTCAGAGCATACCCTGCATTACTGATAATATTCATAAATACCTGTTGAATTTTTTGGGAATTTGCAAATACCTCCGGTAAGTCTTTAGGAATATCCAGCTTCATTTGAATACAATCTTCTTCAAGTTGTTTCCTCATCAATATAAGGGTATCGTATAATATTTCATGTACACTAGCTATATTCTTTTTCTCTTCGGGTCGGGCAAAGGAAAGGAGTTTACTAACGATAGTAGCTACACGATCCCCTTCCTTTATAATTCTACCGGCAAGGTCTTTTTCCATGCTTCCTTCACGGCTTTTATTCAACAATATCTGGGCACAATTAATAACACCCGTTATGGGATTATTGATCTCATGAGCTACACCTGCTGCTAATTCACCCAGGAGGACAAGATGTCTTGACCTTACAGCTTCCCTTTCCAGGTGTACTTTTTCAGTGATATCTATGGAAGAACCTAATATACCAATAATAGTACCATTTTCATTTTTTATAGGGACTTTAATAGTATGAATAATAAATTCTTGTCCATCCTTAAAATATCTCTCTTCTACATCCATTCTTTTCCCGGATTCTATAACCTCTCTATCGTTTGCCCTACATTGATTAGCAAGTTCTTTAGGAAAGAGGTCATAATCTATCTTTCCTATTATTTCTTCCGGTTTCATACATAAATCCCTGGCGAAGTTTTGATTACAAGCTATGTACACAGAATTTTTATCTTTGTAAAATATTCTCATAGGAATATTTTCGAGGAGTAATCGGTGCTCACTCTCACTCATACGCAATGAATCTTCTATCCTTTTCCGAGCAATTGCATTTCCAACAATCTCAGCAGTAATGCTCAGCAGATTAATATCCTCAACCCGCCAGGTATCCGGAGAGACAACATTATCAAAACCGATGAACCCGGCTAATTCTCTTTCAATACGAATTGCCAGAAGTAACATCGATTTTATATTTTCCCGTTCAAACTCCTCCTTTTCTGCGCAAGCCTCTTCGGGCATTTTACCTACATCAGGTATTTGAATTATATTCATATGCTGAAAGCTTTTCATCAGCCAGGGAAATCTTGCAGTGGGAAGATTCTGGAGATGGTGGATCTCAGATGATACGCCCTCAGAGCACCATTCATGAGTATTATCCATAATTTTGCCATCATCCCGAAAAAGGAATAAGTATGCCCTACTTGCTTTGCTTAATTGACCAATGTCAGCTAACGACTGAGTAATAGCATCATCAAAATCCTTAAGGATAGTAAATCTCCTGGAAATATTAGCCACAGTCATTTCAAAATGGATCCTGTATTTAAGAGATTCCTCTGCCCTTTTATGTTCAGTAATATCAACACCGTACAGGTTAACATACGAAATATTAGTCGCTGGTACAATCGTAAAAGAGAATATTTGGTTACCATATTTGGTCTCAATATTCCTTTGTATTACTCTTGTTTGAAAAGTACTCATAACGAGCTGACGTAAATAATCAGGAACAAATTGACCAATATCACAATGCCAGTCTTGTAAAAGGGCTTTTCCTGAAGGATTAGCGTAAACAACAGTACCATCCCCTGTAACACACAATAGCGGATGTGGATTTTTCTCAGAAAATGTAGTTATACTTTTTATTTTCTCTTTTAACTGTTTTTGTTTAGCCATACAAATTTGTTTGGTGTATATTTAATCTGTGAATGAGCTTCCTGGTATTTTCAGCGAATTCAATTGGAATATTTTAACATTGCTGGAAATAACAGATTGAGGTATATCTCATTTTGTTCACAGTAACCACAGCTCAGATACTAATTGATCAATCCCGATGGGGAACCCACTGACTGGAGAGCCGTATGCGGGAGACCCTCCTGTATGGTTCGGAGGGAGGGGAGATGATTGTCTTCCCTATCCCTATCAGACTCGCTTTGAAATTCCTATACATTACATGAGATTGCAAACCAGGATATACCTAACATTCGAGAAGTTTTCATGAGTATCCATAGATTTTGATTGATTTTTGAGGAGATTACATGAATCTCCCGGGAAACACCGGAATGGAATGTGTTTTTTGTCATTCCCCTGTCTTACTTGTCATTCCCGAATGATTCCCCGTTTTCACGAGGACAAGTTTATCGGAAATCCAGTACCTTTCCTGTTTCTTCTGCCTGCTGGATTCCCGATAAAGGCATTCGGGAATGACAGGAAGGGCCACCGTAGAATGTGAAAATCTTAAACTGGCGTGTTTTTTCATAACCAATGATTCTGCTCATGTTTCTGAATGTTTCTTAAGCTTGTCAAGTTATTATACAGTTTATTTCATATAACAGAATAAAATCACGTATGTCAATGAAAAAGCTGCCATTAGAGAGGTCTTATTGCTGAGTTGTTGTTATTTCAGGATTTTCTTTATCCATTTGCCATCGGGTGAAAATGGGGTCAGAGAAAATGGGATCAAATATTTATTGTTGACAAATCAACCTCAACTCTTTTGATAATCTGAGCAATATGGTTATCATTTTTCAGTTTTTCTCGTAATCGTTTTCTCCTCTGGCTCACCGTACTATAGTCTACCCCCATCATCTCTCCTATCTCAGTCCCGCTGAGTCCACCAACCCGGCACAACAAGTCCATAGCTATTTGCCTCAGAATACCCCGCTCCCCTTTTATTTCATCAAAACTTTTGTTCGTCTCTTTGATGATAGTATAAGTTTTCAGCCCATCATGCAACAACTCAAGAAACACATTCTTGTCATGATCGTTTTTAAATCCATTTTTTTAGAGGCATTCAGAATTTCTATACCTACTATTTTGTCTTCAGAAGTTGTATCTAAATTAACCCCTTCAGATAATTCTATAACTCCTTCCGGCGACTCATCTCCCAACTTTAAATACAAAGCATCTACTTCGTCATCATAATATACTTTCATCATTTTTTTCCTTTCTTCAAAGGATAATTTGTTATTATCGTTATCCTTATTTATCTGCAACTAACATTCATTTTTTATCTTTATGTTATAACTGTTAGCATAGTATTGTACAGCATAGCGGTTGTCAAATAAAAGTCCAAAGAATTATACTGAAAATCTCAATGTCTTTTCGTTATAATACTAAAATGTTTATTCGTATGCTGAGTTCAGTAATGATTTTGAAGATACATGATTAATAAACACATTAATTTATTTCTCCTGGCAACAGAAAATTTATTACGGCACAGGACAAAGACTGTTGTTGTTTGTCTCTGTATTATTGCCATCCTTTCACCTTTTATAACAGCCATCGCTATCTCAGAAGGCATCAGGGCACAATCACTAATCTCTGTTAAAGAAGGTGCAGACCTCTATATCACTTTTGATGAATTTGGCAGGAATGCGGCCATTCCCCTCAAGTATCTCGATGAAATAAAAAAAATCTTTGGCGTAACAAAGGCAATACCACGGATTATCGGTAGAGGCTTTTTACAAAATAAACTGGCGGTTATCGTTGGTATTAATAAAGAAGACATTCCAAAATCTATCACCTGCATTTCAGGCAGGATTTTTGAAAACGCAAACGAGGTGGTTGTGGGGCATGAACTGAAAGAACATTTTAAGTTACAGATAGGTGACCAGTTTAGCATGCGCGGACAACAGCGCAAAAATTTTACCGTTGTGGGGATTTTCTCTTCAGATTCCAGTATCTGGGGATCCTCTATGATACTCATGTCTTTCAACGATGCAGGTGAATTGTTCGGCAAACAGGGTGTTGCAACAGATATACAAATCCACAGTCTGCCGGGACATAATTCAGAAATTGCTACTGATCTCTATGATATCCTGCAAAACGAGCCTTACCGGTTACAAGATAAGCAGATGATTGAATTATATTTTAAAAAGGGATTTATGCTCAAGGAGGGTATATTTACTGCATTATATACCGTGGCGTTTGCCCTTGGTATACCAGCCATATTAGTGGCTTCAGGCTTCGGATTATCTGAACGGAAACGGGAGATCGGTATTATGAAGGCGACAGGATGGAATACCCTGGAGGTTTTAGAGCTTATTTCCTTTGAGCAATTACTTATCAGTTTGCTCGGAGCGACGATAGCCATTGTATTATCCATTCTCTGGGTTAAACTTTTCAATGGTGCGTTTATTGCCCAATTTTTTATTGCAGAGATACCTATGCTGCCTAAATTTACCTTACCAACAAGGTTTCTCCCATTGCCATGTTTATTGAGTTTCTTTTTTGCCTTTATACTGACGATGGTCGGCAGTATCTATTCTTCCTGGAAGGCATCCACCGAATCACCTGTTATATCAATGAAATGAAGAATGATAAAAACCGAGCATTTAAGTAAATATTATAGCAGTCATTTTCATCACGAAGTACGTGCCATACGGGATATTACTTTAGAAATCACGAAAAAGAGCTTTGTAATATTCAAAGGACCTTCCGGCTCCGGGAAAACTACCCTGCTTAACGTCATTGGTACACTCGATAGACCTACCGAAGGCAAGGTGTTTATGTACGGTGAAGATATTACCACTTTTTCAGATATTGCTCTTTCAAGATTACGGCGGGAAAAGATCGGCTTTATTTTTCAGGATTTTCATCTCATCCCGCGGCTTACCAGTTGGGAGAATGTCTCTTATCCCCTTATTCCGTTAGGAGTCGATACCAAAAAACGTTTTGAAAGGGCAAGATTACTTTTAGAAAAGGTTGAACTTGGTGACCGGTTAGACCACACACCTGAAGAACTGAGCGGGGGGCAGCAACAAAGGGTAGCTATTGCACGGGCATTGATAAATGATCCTGAGATCATTATTGCTGATGAACCCACATCGAATATTGATGAAGAAACCGGAGAGCATATGTTAGAGCTTTTAACTGAATTGAAGAACAATGGGGTAACTATTTTGGTTGCTACCCACGATGCCCGGTTTGAGAAAATTGCTGATAGAGTTTTTAAACTGAAAAATGGTAAGATTGAATAGATACAGAATATTTGACAGGATAACAGGATTAACAAGATATAAATACTGTTAGCCAAATCTGTATTATAACTCAAAGACTATCTTAATAGATCTAAGGAGGGTAATATGGAATATAAAGAGTTAACAGAAAGGATTATTGGTTGCTCTTATCGTGTCTATAATAGAATGGGATTTGGTTTTCTTGAGAGTGTATACGAGAAGTGCATGCTTATAGTGCTTATAGAATTACGTAAAGCAAGGCTTAACGCAGAATCGCAAAAGCCTATTACAGTTTATTATGAAAATGAGATTGTAGGAGAATTTGTAGCAGATATTATTGTTAATGATACGATTATTCTAGAACTGAAGTCGGTTCGGCAAATTATAAATGCTCATGAAGTACAATTAGTTAACTACCTTGTTGCTACTGGGAAACCGGTCGGCCTTGTTATTAACTTTGGTGAAAGAAAAGTTGAAATTAAACGTAAAATTAAGGATTTAGAAAAATTTATGGTAGGCAAGATTTAAAAATTATCCTGTTTATCCTGTTATCCTGTCAAATAGTTAGATTATTACTATGATTGTAAATATATATACCCTTATTATGTTGTTTGTTGCATTTGTTTCTCTTTTCCTGGGAGGATTTCTGCTCTATACAACAATAAAGTCTCTCCTTAATTTTAAGGCAATCGTGCCTCTTGAGAGAAGGAGCCAATTTGAACAAAAGGGATATCTCATTTTCCTGATTGCATGTGTAGCTATAGCTATTCGTATGCTTGCATGGCCCTGGTTTTATATTATGCTCCAGAGTTTCGTACCAGAAATCCCGGGGGCAATGTGCATGTTTGGCGTTACACAGATCCTGCCGTCTACGGTAATTTTCTTACAAATCATCAAACCTATCGCATTTTTTATTATGGGTGGATGGTTACTGTGTTATTACGTTGATAAATCCACCCCCACAACACCGCTAGCGAGAAAAAACTTTTATTTTTTACTCATAGTCTGTGGCTTACTTTTGACAGACAGTATTACAGACATCTCTTATGTACTCCGTATGAAACCGATGATGTCCGTCTCTTGTTGTGCCACCTTCTTTGATGTACCGTTAAGACCTTCTGCCATGATCCCGCAAGCCATCCTGGGAAACAACTTTCAGATTATCCTGTTTGTTCTCTACTATGTAATAAACATAATCCTCATTGCTTTCCTATTTACGACCCTTCGGAAAAAATGGCAATCGTGGTTATCATTATCCGAAAACAGTATCTTTTATAGCCAGGCTGCGATAGCAATTATTAATATCCCCGTGGTCATCCTCTCGCTTTTTGAGATCATTACTCCAAGGCTTATGCAGCTTCCTTACCATCACTGCATCTATTGCTTTATGGGAAACGGCACGGTACCAGACGCCCCTATTATCTTGGGATTATTTATCATTGGTACCTTTGCTGTTGGTTGGATGGGTATACTGCGTTTCCTTTGTAAGAATGGAGAGGTACAACCGATAACAGAACGGCTTTTAGTAAAGATCAACAATTTAGCCACCTTTTGCCTGTTAGCTTCTCTTGGTATGGTAACGATACATTTGATCTTTATTTAGACAGGATTAACATGACGAAAAAATTTTGGATTGGAATAGTTATCGCTCTAACAATTGCACTCATTGGTGTATCGTATCAAAAATTTTTAAGAAATCCGCGATGTGCATATGATGGCTCGCCCATTGCACCTATTTATGAGGTTGATATTGTCCTTAAAGACGCTTCAACATATCGTTTTTGCTCGGTCTACTGTGCAACTCAATGGTTCAGGAAAAATACCCAGCCGGTTGACCATATTTTGGTTACTGATGAAGTAAGAGGTAATAAGATCGATTCCTATATGGCATATTTTGTGGAGAGTGAGTTAATCACGAATGAGGCGAACGGCAACCGTATCCACGCCTTTCAACAGCGGCAAGATGCCCTTACCCATGCAGAAAAATTTCATGGCAAGATGGCAGATGATCCATTCACTATCGATGAATGAAAAAAACGAACCACATTGGACAGGGGTAGCACGGCATATGCATCAAGCGAAGAACTACTACAAGTGAAAATATTTGATTTACAAAACAATTTTCCGACAACTTATTTAATGTTTCTATTTCTTACTTACCATCTCCTGTTCTTTTAACAATTTATATTCAATGCTATCCACAAGGGCATGCCAGCTTGCATCGATTAAATTTTCTGATACACCGACGGTATTCCAGATATTTTTTTCATCCTGTGATTCAATAAATACCCTTACCTTGGCTGCAGTTCCTTTCCGTGGATTAATGACACGGACTTTATAATCCACGAGTTTCATATCTTTTAATGACGGGTAGAACCGCTCCAATGCCTTGCGTAGCGCTGAATCAAGGGCATTTACCGGACCCTCCCCCTCACTTGCAGAAAGCTCCTGGATACCATCCACCTCCACCTTGACCGTTGCCTCTGTTATCGGTAATCCGTTTTCCCTCTTCTCGACAATCACCCGAAATCCTTGCAGGTTAAAGAAGGGTTTATATCGACCGGCTTTTTTTCTTACCAGGAGTTCAAATGACGCCTCGGCAGATTCGAATTGATATCCTTCATTCTCCAGGTTTTGAACCGTTTCAAGGATAGATCTCATAAAAGCGCCATCATGGGTCAGATGAAACTTTTCTATCTTTGCAAGGATCGTCGAGCTGCCTGAAAGCTCAGAGATCAATATCTTCCGTTCATTTCCCACTGACTCCGGAGGAATGTGCTCATAGGTACCCTTATTTTTTTGAATGGCATTAATATGTAGCCCGCCTTTATGGGCAAAGGCGCTGGTCCCTACAAACGGTTGATTAGGCCGAAGAAGCAGATTAGCCGTTTCATAAACATACCTGGATACCTCGGTAAGCTTTTTCAGTCTGCCATCACGTAAACAATGATATCTCCTTTTCAAAACCAGATTGGGAATAATGGAGCACAAATCTGCATTCCCGCAACGCTCCCCAAACCCGTTAATCGTCCCCTGCACCTGTCTTACTCCCTGATCTATGGCTGCAAGGGTATTTGCCACTGCAAGGTCACCGTCATTATGGACGTGGATACCCAACATGCCTTGTATTTTTTGCCTGACGTCTCTTACGATCTCTGCCACTTCTGCAGGTAAACTGCCCCCGTTCGTATCACATAATACGATAGCATCAGCGCCTGAGGACTGGGCTGCCTGAAGTACCTTCAGGGCGTATTCACGGTTTTTCTTATACCCATCGAAAAAATGTTCGGCGTCAAAAAAGACTTCCCGGTTTTTAGATTTAAGATATGCGACCGTATCGGAAACCATCTTAAGATTCTCATCCAGTGATACCTTCAGTACATCCGTTACCTGAAAATCCCAGCTCTTCCCGACAATGGTAACAACAGGTGTATCTGCCTGTAGTAGCGCTGTTACATTTCGGTCATCTTCGACATGCTTATCCGCTCTCCGTGTGCTTCCAAAAGATGCGACCTTTGCATGATGTAATTTCAGCGATTTTACTTCCTTAAAGTAGGCTTCATCTTTCGGATTGGCAATAGGATAACCACCTTCTATATAATCTACCCCCAGATCGTCTAACTTTAAGGTAATGGCCAGTTTATCCTGTAACGAGAAGGAGATCCCTTCAGATTGGCTGCCATCACGTAATGTGGTATCGTAAATAAAAATTTTATCCATAACAGAAGTACGTTTAACCGTACATAATAAAGAACCTAAAAGAGGATTTTAAACATCATTATATTCTTTCTATCTCTATAGTTTAAAAAAACTTATAGAAAATCATTATCAAGTAACGGGAAAAGAGGTTTTTAATGATATCAATGGTGCAATAGGTTGTCAAGTTTAAAAGAAATTCGTGGAAAAAGATTGTTTTTTTATTAATTGACCAGACAATGGACATTCTTTTATAATAAGAAAATGATTTTTGATAATTGTTCAGCCATAGAGGTAGAGAGAAGTTGGTATTCTGCACTATTGTTTTCTCGCTAAACGCTGTATTCTCTATGGTTAATATTCAATGCTGTCTATTAAAACTATCTTTCATTTACTACAAGCGGAGGAAAAACATGTCGCATCCACATCATCCACATGGTCAACATCCAGGTGGTCACTCCATACCTCATGGGCATGGTAATATGCCAGAAACTATACGAGAAACCTATGCACGTATAAAAGATGATACTTCCGGCAAGTCTGCTGCCGAGTATATGAAGAACATGAAAAATCAGTTGCGTCTGGTTTTTTGGGAAACAACGGCAGGGTGTAACCTGGAGTGTATCCACTGTCGCAGGCTTGATGTAAGCACAACCCTCGCCAGAGATGACATGTCTACAAAAGAGGCTTTCGCCTTTGTAGATGCCGTTGCGGAAACGGGTAAACCTATTCTGGTACTCAGTGGAGGTGAACCGCTCTTCAGGCCCGACATCTTCGAGATAGCAAAGTATGCGGTAAGTAAAGGGCTGAGCGTTGCGTTAGCAACCAATGGAACACTGGTTGACGATAAGACTGCAAAAAGGATTGTAGATGCAGGCATTGCCCGCGTATCGATCAGTTTTGATGGTGCAGATGCCAGGACTCATGATGAATTCCGAAAGATACCGGGTTCATTCGAACGTTCTATCGCAGGGTTTAAACGATTGAAGGACCTTGGCATGAGCATGCAAATCAACTGTACCATTGCAAAACATAATGTCGATCAGGTCGACGATCTGTATCAACTCGCTCTTAAGATGGGTGCAGAGGCATTGCATATCTTTATGCTCGTACCAGTGGGATGCGGTGTTCAGATTGCTGATGATCAAATGCTTCACCCAAAGAAATATGAAGAAGTACTGAACCATTTTTACGACCTTTCCAAAGAGGCCAGGATTCAAACAAAGGCCACCTGTGCGCCCCATTATTTCCGTATTATGCGGGAACGTGCCAAAGAGGAAGGTGTTACCATATCACCCAAGACGCATGGCATGGCTGCCATGACGAAGGGATGTCTGGCTGGCACCGGTGTATGTTTCGTTTCTCATAAGGGAGAGGTCTTTCCTTGTGGTTATTTGCCGGTAGAGGCCGGTCATGTAAGAAAACAAAGGTTTGTAGATATCTGGAATAATTCACCTGTCTTTCAGAAGCTGCGCGATCCCGATCTTCTGGAAGGCAAATGCGGGGCATGTGAATATAAGAAGGTGTGTGAGGGTTGCAGAGCACGGGCATTTTACGATACCGGCAACTATTTGGCTGAAGAACCTTATTGCATTTATCAGCCAAAACTGGCCCGTACAGACAAAGTTTAGCGAAGCAAAGCCTCAGACTTATGATAAAATATACGAAATCATACAAGCGCGGGGTTAAGAGATTGTAAGAGTTGTGAAGTTGGGAATCCAGATATTCTCAACCTCACAACTTCTGAATAGAAAATAAGGAAATGTATCGAATAATATTTCAATATCTGTAGGGCAACCCTTCAGGGTTGCCTGGCAAGGCTAAAGCCTCGCCCTACATTATTATTGAGGACTAATGGCCAGGTCTTTATACCTTAATAATCTCTTCTTTTTCCTTTTCTACTTTATCGAGTCCAAAAGCTGTATGAACAGCCCGTAAGGCACGATCAGCGTGGGCGTCATCAATCACACAGGAGATCTTAATCTCTGAAGTACTGATCATCTGAATATTGATCTTCTCGTCGGCTAATACGCTAAACATTTTTTCAGCTACACCGCAGTGACTCCGCATGCCAATACCTACCACTGAAAGTTTAGCAATCTTACTATCATGCATTACTTCTTTAGCACCAAGGTCATTCTTTATCTTTTCTGCAGTTTCCAGGGCTATTCGTAAATCACTTCTTGGCACCGTGAATGTTACATCCGCCCTACCCTCGATACTGGCATTCTGTATAATCATATCTACGTTAATATTCCTTCGGGCAATCTCATGAAATATCTTAGCAGCCTGACCAGGAACGTCGGGTACAGCCCGAATAGTAATCTTTGCATCTTCTTTGCTTACGGCAACGCCGCTAACAACAATATCCTCCATCTCCTTCACCTCCTTACAAATCAACGTCCCTTCGCTATTATTAAAGCTTGACCGGACATACAGGGGAACGTTATATTTTTTTGCAAATTCGATTGAACGGGAATGCATCACCTGTGCTCCCAGGCTTGCCAGTTCAAGTATCTCATCGTACGATACCTTATCAAGTTTCCGCGCATACGGAACTTTCCGTGGGTCAGCGGTATAGATACCATCCACATCAGTAAAAATATCACACCGGTCTGCCCCCATGATAGAGGCTAAAGCTACAGCCGTTGTATCCGAACCACCGCGTCCGAGAGTGGTAATATTTTCATTTGCATCAACACCCTGAAATCCGGCAACAATAACAATTGTACCGTTCTCCAGTTCTTTTTGAATACGATTCGTACTAATGTTCCTGATGCGCGCCTTGGTATGATAGCTGTCAGTAATGATACCTACCTGTCCTCCGGTAAAAGAAACAGCCGGATATCCAAGCGCATGGATTGCCATAGCCACAAGGGCTATGGAAATCTGTTCTCCGGTAGACATAAGCATATCAAGTTCACGTGTTGATGGATTATCCGTCAGTTCATAGGCAAGATCAATCAGTTCATCAGTCGTTTGACCTCTCGCTGACACTACCACAATTACCTTATTCCCGGCCTTGTATGTCTCGATGATACGTTTTGCGGCCGCCCTAATACGTTCTGCATTGGCTACAGAAGTGCCACCAAATTTCTGTACGATAAGTCCCATATACTATCCTTAAAATGCGTTATTCCCTCTATCGGTAAACATCGAACTTCAATAAATAGTTATTTAGATTATTACATGTGTTTATTAAAGTCAATCTTTTTCTGGAGATTGAAAAGGATAAAATCTTTTATAATTGACAAGATATCAAATTATATTATACTGGCAATAAGTATTACCTGTTCGTCAATATCTATTTATATGCGATAACCACATTAAACAAGGAGGTTTTTTTATGCAAGGAAATACACAAGTTATCGAAGCGCTCAATGAAATACTTATCTCAGAATTGACATCCATCAATCAATATTTTCTCCATGCCAAAATGTGTGAGAACTGGGGATATCAATGTTTATATGAGGATAATGAAAAGAGAGCAATAGAAGAGATGAAGCATGCAGAGAAATTGATGGAACGCATGTTATTTTTAGAAGGTAGTCCTACCGTTAGTAAACTCGATAAAGTTACTATAGGAAAAACGGTGAAAGAACAGGCGGAAAATGATCATGCACTAGAAATGACAGCGATTCAGAGGCTTCAAAAGGCTATCAAACTCTGCATCGATGTGAGTGATGGCGGCTCACGCGAGTTACTGGAACATATCCTTGTCGAAGAAGAAGCCCACGTCGATGATTTAGAATCCTATTTACAACAAATCAAGGATATGGGAATTGAGAATTTCTTGTCTATACAGGTACACAAAGAAGAGAAATCTTAAGGACTGAATACCCGTTAGCGGAACTTCAATTCTTATCGTGATAAATAAAACCAACAATACCATACACCTGAATTGTTGGTTTTATTTATTTCATGTTTAAGATAAATTCAAAACTAATAATTTAGGTTCTGTCATCTCTTCGATAGCATAACGAACGCCTTCCCGTCCAATACCCGACTCCTTAACCCCACCATAAGGCATATTATCAGAACGAAAAGATGGTACATCATTCACCATCACACCACCTACCTCCAAATGCTCATAGGCGTAAAAGGCATGCCGTATATTATTCGTAAATACACTTGCCTGTAATCCATAGATAGAATCATTTAATTGCCTTACCGCTTCTTCAAAAGTATCGTGTCCTGAGACCGTTACAGCCGGTGCAAATAGCTCATGAGTATTAACCTTCATTTGCGGCGTGGTATTGGTAATTACCGTTGACTCATAGAACGTACCTTTACGTCTTCCTCCGGTAATGAGTGTCGCGCCACCTCTTACTGCTTCATTGACCCATAATTCTACCCTCTGTGCAGCCTGCTCATCGATCATTGGCCCAAGCCTCGTTTCTTCATCCATAGGATTACCCATTTTTAATGTCTTTATGTTATCTACAAAACTCGACATAAAGCTGTCATATATTTTTTTATTAACAAACAACCTTTGGAGAGATATACAAACCTGTCCGCTAAATGAGAAAGCGCTGGCAATGCATCGCTTCACCGCATAATCCAGATTATCACTACTATCAATAATCGCACCTGCATTTCCACCCAATTCCAATATTACCCTTTTCCTGCCAGCAATTTGTTTAAGCCTCCAACCTACCCCGGCGCTGCCAGTGAAAGTAAGCATCCTGATACGTTCGTCTGCTACTATTCGTTCGGACAGATTTACGGTACAAGGGAATACGCTAAAACCGCCTGCAGGCCAACCTGACTCAGAAATAACTTCGCCGAGAAGCAGCGCAGTCAGAGGTGTTTTTAAAGATGGTTTGATAAGAATGGGATTTCCTGCCGCAAACGCCGGCGCCACTTTATGGGCTATTAAGATCAGGGGAAAATTAAAAGGTGAAATGCCTACTATTGGCCCTATGGGAAAACGTCTGTTTAAACCAGTCCTATTCCTGGATCGCTCGGAAATATCTAAAGGAATGTATTCTCCAAATATTCTTTTTGATTCCTCGAATGCTATTTGAAATGTCCCGACAGCCCTTTCTACTTCAGTCCGGGAATCGGCAATAGGTTTACCCGTTTCCAGCGTTATCAATCGTGCAAATTCTTCACTTCTTTTACGGATTCCATCACGAATATTACCAAGAATTTCAGCTCTTTTAAAACCAGGGAGCCTTCTCGTTTCTTCAAAGGCACGGACAGCAGCCTGGATAGCATCCTCTGCATCATTCTCTTCTGCCAAAAAGGTAATACCTACCATATCATTATTATAGGGATTCCTTATCTCAAGCACATTCTTACCTTCCCGCCATTCGCTGGCAATGAGATATCTACCGGTATTTTGCATTCTTAAGCTCCAAATTATTCATCGGATATGTTATACATCGCTCCATATGAGCAGATGCAGTAATTGTATACACCCCATCCTCTTTCTTATACAAAATTGCAGGTATTTTATATAGAGAAAATTTATCAATAACCGTTACCCTGCTATTGTTCGTCATTCCTGGTAAAAATCTATGGTAATACCATGAGATATATGGTATTATTTTGACCAAAAATTTTTGTTATAGGTTATTAGTCTTTATCTCATGAACGGTAGCATTTGGTATAGAAATCTGCTTCTATTAAGAAAAACATACATTAATCCCCCACTCTTTTTACTCCGTTGTTAAAAACGAACTTATTATAGCATTACTGGTATTTCTTTCAATGTAACAATTATTATGAGGTAAATTATCCTATGTATTCAATGAAGTCTTTACCTACGTTGTTGTGTATATTCCTTTTTGGTTTTTCAATCTCGATGTTATCGCCACAAACATATGCGGCGGTAAGCCGGATACACCTTTCCTGGCAACATGACCCTGCAAGTTCTATGACAATTATGTGGTCATCAGATACCAGTCACAAGCCGCCAAAGGTTGAGTATGGAAGAACTACCGCATATGGCAATGTAGTTACCGGAGTGGATACCGAGCATGGCGAATACGTTCATACCGTTGAATTAACAGGCCTTACCCCGGACACGCTTTATCATTATCGTGTAAGTGATGATGGGGGATTATGGAGTCGTGATTATACTTTTTGGACTGCACCGGCGCCGGGTACATCAGGAACCAACGGTTTAGTTTTTACTGCCGTAGCAGATAAAAACTCAACGCCAAATTCTATTCTTATTAATTCAGCCCTGGCTGCCCAGAATGCTGATCTGCACATCATTGCCGGTGATCTTGCATATACAGCATCTGATAGCAACTATCATACCTGGATTGAACAGCAATCTGTTTACGCCACTTCTGCCGCCGTGATGCCGGCATGGGGAAACCATGATATTGATAAATCTCCCTATAGCTTTGCTCAGGCCCATTTTGCAATGCCCACAAATGGAACTTCGACCGAGCGATATTATTCTTACGATGTTGGGAATGCACATTTTCTGGCGATTGATTCAAATACCGATAACTCAACAGATCCTGGCAGCGCCCAGCATACCTTTATAGATAATGATCTTGCCTCTGCTGCATCAAATCCCAACATACAATGGATTATTGCCTATTTCCATCACAATGTTTACTCAGGCGGAGGCGGGCACTCTGATTATACAAAGCTACGGACAAACCTTCAGCCTCTCTTTGATAAATACAACGTTGACTTGGTATTCCATGCCCACAATCATAATTATGTCAGAACCAAACCACTCGCTTACGATTCTATTATTAAGGATGACTCGGATAATTTTGGACCAGAAGCTTATGATTTCTCTGATGCCGGACATGGACAAATTTATCTCGTGGTTGGCGGCGGTGGTGCGGAGCTTCATCCCTGCTCCACGACACCACCCAATTGGGTTATTCGGTGTGATTCGGAATTTTCATTTGCTCGCGTTACCATTAATACAAACACGTTAACATTTCAGGCGCTGAGATCTGACGGCTCCATACTTGATGATGGATTCACCATCAGAAAATCTCCTGCCGATGCTCTGGCGGCTCTTTATTCTTTTGACGAAGGAAGCGGGCAGGCTGCAACTGATTCTTCAGGCAACGGCAATCATGGTACCATCGTCGGAGGAGCTGTATGGACAACAGGAAAAAGCGGAGGCGGATTGAGTTTTGATGGGATTAATGATTCCGTACTCGTTCCCCGTATAAACAATGATGAGATTTCCCTGTGCGCATGGTTCAATAAAAACATAAACGATACGGCTCTTGCTGACGCAATATTTGGTGGAATGAGATGGAATCTAAACCCTCAGTTACAACAGGGATTTGATATGCGATTCAACCCCGATAGTCCTGATATCCTCAGATTTGCATTGGTAACCCAGAATGAAAGTGGGGATAAGACAACAAAGACTGCCAAGGCAAATTTACTCAACTCAATTGGCAACTGGTATCATGTTGCAGGCACTTACAACAAAATAAAAGGAGAACAAAAGTTATATGTAAATGGAATGCTGGTTACTATGCAAACTCATCCGGCAGGAAATACCATAGTCCCAATGACATATTATCCTGATATGAGAATAGGTCACTCAAGGGTTAATAAGGGGTATTTTAGTGGCATTATAGACGATGTACGCCTTTACAATCGGGCATTAAGTGACAAGGAGATACGAAACTTATATAACGCCTTTGCCACAGATATACAGATACACTATACCCTTGATGAAGGGGCAGGAACAATTGCCCATGATACCTCAGGTAATGGTAATCATGGTGAAATCCAGGGCGCTGTATGGGCAGCAGGGAAAAGCGACAACGGATTGAGCTTCGACGGGGTTGATGATTTTGTATCAGTACCTCGCATGAATAATAATGAAATCTCTCTGAGTGCGTGGTTCAGAAAGAATACCAACGATACGAACCATTCCGATGCAATATTCAGTGAGTTAAGATGGAGTTCAGACCCACAACTCCGGGAAGGGTTTGAAGTACGATTCAATTCTGGCAGCCCCGATACTCTCAGGTTCTCATTGGTAACCAGGGATGGAACTGGAACCAGAATAACAAAAACCGTGAAAGAAAATTTAATCAATTCTGTGAATACCTGGTATCATGTTGCTTGTACCTATAACATGACAACAGGACAGCAAAATCTGTATGTAAATGGACAACTCGTTGATACCGATACACATCCGGCCGGAAATACGATTGTACCATTGACCTACTATACTGACATGAAAATAGGATATTCACGGTATAAGGAAGGGTATTTTAACGGTCTCATCGACGACATCCGTCTCTATAAGCGTGCCTTGACCAGCCAGGAGATACAGGACTTATACAATAGTTATTAACCATAAAACTTGTGATTAAGTTTACTCAAAAATGCACGAGAGTTCCCCTGAAATCACTCTTTCATAAAGAGTGATTTCAGGGGATTTGAATACAAGCATCTGAGCTTTTGTAATCACATGAACAACCGTATAAGATTAATCGTTCTCAAGCCCATATATATGTTCAAAATAGGTGCGTAATAGCTCTGCTACACTCCAGGCCTGAGAAATACACCCGCGTGGGGTGTGAGGAGGGTCTCCATCAAATATTTCAGAAATCGTTCCCAGTCCGGATTCAAATAGATGCGTATAAAACGGCTCAAAAAGTCCTTCAATATATTTTTGCATATTTTTATGGCCTGCATACACCCTGGCATAGGCTGAAATGTAGGGACCTATTAACCACGGCCATACAGTGCCCTGATGATATGCCTTATCTCTCTCATAAACACCTCCAATACAATGCCCCACATAATCTTTATCTTTTGGTGAAAGAGTTCTCAGTCCATAAGGTGTCAAAAGGTGCTCCTGTACTATCTCCATCACACGTTTCTGTCTTCTCATGGTTAACATCGAATGTGGCAAACTTACAGCAAATATTTGATTAGGGCGAATGGCCTTATTTCTTGTTTCTCCCTCTATGAAATCATAAAGGTACTGCCCTTCTTCAAACCAGAAGTGTTTATTAAATGACTCGCATACCTTCTGCGCCAAGATACTATAATCTGTACTTTCATCAGGTAAATTCATCTTACGGGCAAGAAATACCATGATCTGCAGTGCATTATACCAAAGGGCATTGATTTCTACAGCCTTTCCCATCCGTGGTGTTACAACCCAATCCCCCACTTTAGCATCCATCCATGTCAGTTGCACCCCTTCTGCACCAGCATAGATTAAGCCATCTGTATCCATATGGATATGGTAGCGAGTTCCCTTCTTATAATACTTAATAATCTCCTTTAGTACATTGTATAAATCCCTGCGAACGGCATTGAGATCTTTTGTAAAGCGCAGATACTGATATACTGCATGAATATACCACAGTGATGCATCGGCAGTATTGTATTCAGGAGTCTCTCCATAATCCGGGAACCGATTGGGAATCATCCCCTTACTAACATACCGGGCATACGAAAGTAATATTTCCCGGGCATCTTCAAATCTTCCCTGTACAAGGGTAAGTCCAGGCAGTGAAATCATAGTATCCCGTCCCCAATCCCCGAACCAGTGATATCCTGCAATAATACTTTTCTTATCACCTTCCCGCTTTACAATGAAGCTATCTGAAACATTCAATAAGGACTCAATGAATGCAGCAAGATTTTCCTTCGTTATATCTTTTGTCTTTTCTACCGCATTCTTTCCGCAAGTCCGGTTTATTTCCTTTTTGCGAAAAGAGAAATAATCGATATCCTTCTTTTTCAAAGGGAAATCAGGAGAAATTAAGAGATCTGCATTTCCATTATCATCACACTTTTTTCTGTATAGACCCTTCCTGCGGTTAATTTCTGTATTGAGTAATTCTAAAATATCCCATCTCTCACATGCATTTGTTGAAGCAACAATATAGGAATCAATCTCTTTATTCAGATCAAACTGCAGAGCAAAAGGGCTAAAGTGGTCTTCGTGCGCATCCAGACCTCGTTCGGTCTCCTTTGGGTATTCCATATTTTTATACCAGAATTGAACTGTATCGATTGATTGTGCATTATGAAAAAGATACAGGGGGGGAAGCTGTTCGTATGGCTGTAAATATATTCCATGCGGAAGAATATGATAAGTGGTCTTTAAAGACGGATTTTCGGAGGTAAGCCAATGATAATCACGAAATGCAATCATGATCCTTATCTTCAAGGACAAAGGAGCTAACGGCCGTGCTCCTCTACCAGTCACTTGATACAAAATGATAGTAGTATTTTCACCGTGAACCATAAACACTATTTTTTTTATATCTACCCCGCTCACAGAATAAGCAAAGGTAGGAAATGGATGCAAGCTAAATTGAATAAGATTTTTATATCCTTCAGGATGAATTGCATTCGGGTAAAAATTCGTAGAGAGCGGAAACTGCTTCTCTCCTATAGAGAGAGTTTCTTCCACTTTGGATAGCAATAAAGACCGCCCTAAGGGAGGTCTTGTAGCAGCCATAAGGAGACCATGATACCGCCTTGTATTTGCACCGATTATTGTAGAGGAAGCATAGCCACCAATACCGTTGGTCTCTAACCACTCCTTTTCTGCGCTTAAGGAAAGGTCATGACAAATATCTCTATTGAAAATGATTGTTCTACCGGATTCTTTCCTCCTGTCTCCGTCTTTAAGAATATCCATAAGTCTCCTTTTCAAAAGATAAAGGGAATAATAAGATGGCTGAGGCCATAACCTTGCACTGTTTTCATTATACTCTCATGAGGAATAAATCTTATCGGAAAAATAATAGTAACCTTACTCTTCCGGCACGTACCGATAATACTCATTTCTCATTATAATTAACAAAAAAGTCATTTTTAGCAAAATATTTGATTAACAACAAAAAAATAGTATAGTAGTTGTAATTCAATTTTGCTGTATATCATAAAAGTATCATTTCAGGTTCATGTATGACACGTACGACAGGCGTATCTATTGTTTACTGCGAGGATTATGATAAAGAAAAGGTCATTTCCGCTATCGATCAGATCTTTCAGCATTTTGGCGGTATCCAGAGCATTATAAAAAAGGGAACACGGGTATTATTAAAACCAAATTTTATAAAAGAGAGCACGCCTGAAGAATGTGCGGTTACTCATCCTATAATCATAGAAGTGATAGCCAAAAAGATACTGGAGATGGAGACCACACCCATTATTGGCGATAGCCCTGCTTTTGGTTCTGTCTCAAAAATTGCAAGGCGGATAGGTCTTGACCACTTTGCAAAGGAGCATGGTATCGAGATTATCGAACTTAATATGCCACGCAGGATAAAAACAAAATGCGGAGGAAAATCATTTTCACTCACCGTTTCTGGTAAGGCATTGGATGCAGATGCCATCATAAACCTTCCCAAACTGAAAGCCCATGTACAATTGCTCTATACTGCCGCAGTGAAGAATATGTACGGATGCGTCAGCGGCAAGAGAAAGGCATGGCGGCATCTTCAGTCGCATGATGACCTGAGCTGGTATACAGAAATGCTCCTGGCAAATTACCAGGCTGTGAAACCTACTTTTACCATCGTGGATGCCGTTATGGCTATGGAAAAACATGGGCCAACGGGTGGAACACCCAGACAGGTTTCTTTAATCCTCGGAGGTATTGACTGCATCGCCATTGACCGTGTCCTGGCAGAGGTCCTCTGCGTTTCACCATCTCAGGCGCCTCTTCTAAAAGCTGCCAAGCTACATAACATAGGAGAACAAAATATGACTAACATAGAGATTTTTGGCAAATCATTATCCACCGTGAAGATATCGGATTTTATACTTCCAAAACTCGTGCCAATAGGATTTAATACCTTTAAGGTCATGAAGAGTCTTGCTAAACATCTTTGGATGAAGGGTTTTTCCAAAACCATATTATTTCTTTTAACAAGTAATTTTTTATTACCTATGTACGCCTTTTCAGAAGCAGATAGATTAAAAAACTTCCCATCACAGGTCGCTCACCATGATATTGTCCATATCCCAACGGGTGAAAAGGTACAATTTTCTGACCTTGCCCGTTTTTTTGATTGTGCAAGCGTGCTCTACGTTGGCGAAACCCATGCAAACAAGGCAGCCCATCAGGTGCAGCTAAAGGTGCTTCAGGCATACTATGAGAAATTTGGGAGTAACATAGCCATTGGTATGGAGATGTTTACAAGACCATACCAACCTTTTTTAGACCAGTGGATTGCAGGAGAAATTGACGAGGAGAAATTTCTTGAGGATACACGATGGGATAAAGAGTGGGGATATGATTATTCTTTGTATAAAGATATCTTTGGTTTCGCCCGAGAAAAGAAAATCCCCATAATCGCCCTGAACGCGCCTAAGGAATTGGTAAAAATGCTGCACAATAAGGGGCTGAAAAATTTGAGCGAGGAAGAGAAAAAAAAATTGCCGGAAATTGATACAACCGATTTCTTTCATAGAATCTATTTGAAAAAAGCCATTATGGAACATGTAAGCAGTTCAACAGATTTTGAAAGATATAATGATATACAATCTTTATGGGAGGAATACATGGCTCAGACGATTGTAGATTATTTATCCTCATGGGAAGGGAAAGATAAGAAGTTTCTCACCTTTGTAGGGAATGGTCATATTGTGTATGATTTTGGAATCCCGAAAAGGGTGTTTCGCCGCACTCCTCTCCCCTATTACACCATCTATCCGGCCGAATTCACTGAGGGAAAACCGACGGGTAATCAAGACTTGTTTTCAACAGAAATTCCCCTGGAACCAGCCGATTTTGTTTGGGCTATCCCACCGGTCGAAAAGGAAAAAAAGATGGTATACCTGGGAGTACAACTTCAAAAAACAAGCGATGATAAATTAGTTATCCAGGAAATAGGCCAGAACAGTCCTGCTGAAAAGGCGGGTTTCATGGTAGGCGATAGTATCTTATCAATTGATGGAAGAGTAGCAAAAAATGTCATGGATCTGGTCCGTTATTTACAAACAAAACAGTTTGGCGATACCTGTAATGTGGAGATTGAGCGTGGCGGGACTAAGATCACCTATTCAGTCACTCTTTTTGAAATAGAATAACTTGAATATGAGAGGCTTATTCAATACAATGATTGTTTATTATTTACGGAGATTTGTATATATTTCTGACGAAAAGGTTACAAAATAAAAACCATGCGGACAAAACTGTCAACACAATACAACCCAAAAGAGATAGACGACAAATGGTATCAGTTTTGGGAGGAAAAAGGGTTTTTTCATAGTGAACCAAACCCTTCCCAGAAACCATATACTATTGTCATTCCTCCTCCAAATATTACTGGTGTGCTTCATATGGGACACGCCTTAAACAATATTATTCAAGATATTTTGATCCGATGGAGACGCATGCAGGGATACAACACCCTGTGGATGCCTGGTACGGACCATGCGGGCATTGCTACCCAAAATGTAGTTGAAAGGGAATTAGCAGCTAAACACAAAAAGCGTGAGCATCTGGGACGGGAACGTTTTATAGAAGAGGTCTGGAAATGGAAAAATCAGTACGGCTCAACTATTATTAAACAGTTGAAAAAACTGGGAAGCTCATGCGATTGGAACCGGGAAAGATTTACGATGGATGAAGGCCTCTCAACTGCAGTAAAAGAAGCATTCGTGCGATTGTTTGAGAAAGGCTTAATCTATAAAGGCAAATACATGATTAACTGGTGTCCCCGATGCTGTACAGCCTTAGCCGATGATGAGGTTGAGCATGAAGAACATGAGGGGAATCTGTGGTATATAAAATATCCGTTCAGAGACGCGCCGCATCTCTATTTTATCGTAGCAACAACACGCCCTGAAACCATGCTGGGTGATGTTGCCGTAGCCGTTAACCCGAAAGATGGCCGCTTTAAGGATATGATAGGTGAAATCCTTACCCTCCCTATTATCGGGCGGGAATTGCCAATTATTGCCGATGATTTTGTAGACCCATCTTTTGGAACCGGTGCAGTTAAAGTTACACCTGCTCACGATCCTAATGACTTTGAGATTGGCAAACGCCATACGTTAACCTCCATTGTTATTATGCATGAGAATGGGATTATGAATGAGAATGCAGGCGATTACGAAGGACTGGACCGTTTTGAGTGCAGGAATGCTCTGATAGAAGAATTAAAATTGAAAAAATACATTGAAAATGTCGTCCCTCATAAGCATTCAGTTGGACATTGTTACCGGTGCCATACCGTCATTGAACCTTATATCTCTGATCAGTGGTTTGTAAAGATGCGTCCCCTTGCAGATGCAGCGATAAAGGCAACACAGGAAAAGTCTATAACATTCTTCCCTGGTCGATGGGAAAAGATATACTTAAGTTGGCTGGAAAATGTCCGGGATTGGTGTATCTCAAGACAGATCTGGTGGGGACACCGTATTCCCGCCTGGTATTGTCAGGAGTGCAGGGCAACCACAGTAGCACGTGAAACGCCCATGAAATGTTCAAAATGTGGTAGTACTCAATTGAAACAAGATGAAGATGTACTTGATACATGGTTCAGTTCTGCTCTATGGCCTTTTTCCACAATGGGGTGGCCTAAGGAAACGCCTGAATTGCTGTATTACTACCCTACGTCTACCCTTGTTACTGACCGGGGAATTATCTATTTCTGGGTAGCCCGAATGGTTATGATGGGACTCGAAATGATGCATCAAGTCCCTTTCTCCAATGTCTACATCCACGGTACAATCCTCGATGAACAGGGAAGGAAAATGAGCAAATCGCTGGGAAACGGCATTGACCCCCTTGCTATGATTGACACCTATGGAGCAGATGCTGTGCGATTTTCGATTATTATCCTAACCACGGAAGGCCAGGATATAAAACTTTCGGAAAGCAAATTTGAGATGGGTCGTAACTTTACGAACAAACTCTGGAATGCAGCACGGTTTGTTATGATGAATTTAGAAGAAGAATGTCCGAAAGAGATTACCATTGAACCCGGAGATTATCAATTTGAAGACACATGGATACTCAACCGGTTAGATGCAACAATTGAGGCCTGTACTTCATCTCTAGAACAATTCAAGTTTAATGATGCGGCCATGAAAATCTACGATTTTATGTGGCACTCCTTCTGCGATTGGTACCTGGAAATCGTTAAAGCTCGCCTCTATGAGCCGGTAAGTCCCAGAGATAAAAAGGTGGCACAAACAGTATTGGCAAGGGTATTTAATCAAATGCTCCGTATATTACATCCTTTTATTCCTTTTATTACCGAAGAATTATGGCAAAATTTAAAGCAAACTATTTCTGAAAATAAAATTGATATCGGGGATGATATACACGGTAAGGCCATTATCTGTAATATCTGGCCCATGGCGACAAAACAATATGGAAATCATATCGAAAAAACCATGGTCATCCTGCAGGATATTATCCGTGCTATTCGGAATATACGGAGTAAGATGAATATCATGGAAAAGCAAAAATTGAATGCTGTGATCTCCTTTTCAGAAAATGGTGAGTTCGGATTGAAAGAGCATACAGATCTCCTTAGGCGAATGGCCAACCTTGAGCATTTAGAGATTGGTAAAAATCTTACGAAACCCATTAACTCTGCTTGTGAAGTTATTGGACAAATACAAGCATTTGTGCCACTTGCAGGTATTATAGACCCGATGGCTGAAAAAGAGCGGCAACTAAAACATTTAAAACAACTGGAAGACCATTTACTCGTGGTAAGGCGTAAGCTGGAAAATCAAAATTTTGTTGCAAGGGCGCCCGCTCATGTTGTAGCAATGGAACAGAATCGCCAGAAGGAATTGTTAGACCAGATTGGTAAGGTAAAACTCATTTTGCACGATCTTGAGTGTAGAATGTGAGAAGATAAGAGATCTTTCATCTCCTCAGATTCCAAGGAATAGTTTTTCAATAGTTCAGTATTTTTACGGTTAAGTTTTGGCATTAAGGTAAGGAATTCATGAAAAAAATATTTTATATCCCTGTATTTTACATCATGGTATCATATTTTATTTCGATCTCAGGTCTTCACGCCGAGATATCTACTTCACCTGCAACAACAAAAAAATGCCCGGCATGTAATAAGGTGTATTCAGAAAAGACAAAATTTTGCGCTGAAGACGGATCAAAATTAGTAGAGATACCAGTAAAGATGGTATGCCCGGATTGCAATAAAGAAGGGGCTCCGGGAGAGAAATTCTGTAAAGAACACGGAAAGAAACTTGTTTCACCTTCTGAGGTATCTCCTCTTCAGGAAACAGACACTATAGAAAACAAAAAAGAACTTGCTAAAAAATATTATAAAGAAGGCAATGACCATTGCGATGCCGAATCATATGATTTAGCGATAGAGTCATATAAAAAAGCGGAAGAAATGTTTTCTGATTTTCCGGCGCTTCATTATAACATGGGTTGGGTTTATGGCAAATTGGGAAACGCTGAAAAGGCAATACAGCATTTACAAAAGTATATCGTACTCGCACCGGATGCTACCGATCTCACGGAGGTACAAAGTTATATCATCATTCTAAAACAAGCGATGGAGAAGCAAAAACATCTTCGGGATACTTTCAAAAATCGGGATGAGACCATGAGGAAGGCGTTGATTGAGCAGAAGCAAAAATATGGAAGCGTTACCATACCGGCAGGCGAGTTTACTATGGGAACGAATGAAGCCAGAGAAGATGCATTTCCGGAACATAAGGTCTATTTGGATGCATTTAAAATTGACCGCTATGAAGTAACAAATGCCCAATACTGGGAATTTTTAGAATATATGAAAAAGACAAACGATCATAGCAAATGTTTTAAGGGAGAACCCAGTGGGAAAGATCATACCCCAAGATTCTGGGAAAACGAGTACTATAACGTTCCGGATTACCCTATTGTCAGAATTGACTGGTATGATGCCTATGCGTATGCTGCCTGGGCAGGGAAACGGTTACCTACCGAGGCTGAATGGGAAAAGGCAGCGCGGGGATTGGATGGAAGAAAGTTTCCCTGGGGAAATGAGTGGAATCCCGCCCGATGCAATCTCAGCGGAGACCCCAAACCCGTGGGAAGTGTAGAAAGTGGAAAGAGTATTTACGGCTGCTACGATATGGCCGGCAGCGTTCATGAGTGGTGTGCAGATTGGTATCTGAATACGTACTACGCTGAATCCCCACATCAAAACCCTAAAGGTCCTGATAACGGCATCAGACGGGTAATACGGGGAGGGTCTCGTTTTTCTCAGCCATTCCAGGTACGAACTAACACGAGAAAATCGGAACAACCTGATTTGTTTAACCAGGCGTTAGGGTTTCGCTGTGCAAGTGATATAAAAGAGAAAAAGTAAGAATTACCTGAAAACTCCGTCTATATTGAATACATTCGAATGACAGCATCAGTAGATAATAATCTATATAAACATCTCCTGGAAATCCTGTGTGATGGGGTTTACTTTGTTGATTGTACAAGAAAGATTCTTTACTGGAATAAAGGGGCAGAAAAAATTACCGGATATATGAGTTCTGAGGTAGTAGGAAAACGATGTGTCGATACTGTGCTCAATCATGTTGATACGTGTGGTATTAAATTTTATACAACGGCATGTCCGTTGTTTGAAACAATAAGGGATTATAGACCCCGCGAAGTAGAAGTATATATCCAACACAAAAAAGGGCATCGGATACCTGTTTTCGTACGTACAGCGCCACTTCTCGACTCAAACGAACATATTACCGGGGCAGTTGAAATATTCAGTGACAATACACCAAAGCTTCTCATTAATCAGAGAATTAAAGACCTTGAGAAAATGGCATTACTCGACCCACTTACAGAGTTGGCAAACAGACGCTATATCGAGATGAACATACAAAGCAAATTGGATGAATTGTGCCGATACGGCAGATCTTTTGGAATTTTCTTCATGGATATTGATCACTTCAAGAAAATAAACGATGCATATGGCCATAGTGTTGGAGATAAGGTATTAAAAATGGTAACGAAGACACTATTACATTCTGTTAGGACATCTGATATTGTAGGCCGCTGGGGTGGAGAAGAATTTATCGCAATCACTCCAAATGTTGATAAAGAACGATTGCATTTTATTTCAAAGAAACTTCATGCCCTTGTTGGATATTCCAGTTTTTCTATAGGATCAGATATTATCCAGGTTACTATCTCTATTGGCGCTACAATTGCGCAACCGGATGATACAGTAAACACATTATTGGAACGGTCTGATAAGCTTATGTACTGTAGCAAGATTTCCGGAAGAAATCGTACATCAATAGGTTAAGTTAAGAATTTGAGAATTTTGAAACTTTCGGGGATATAATTTTGTTTTTATTAGCAACTAAAATACTTTATAGTAGGTAGAATTTATTATATCTGTATCATAGATAAGTTACTATTTTGAAAGGAGAAAAGAGATGAAGCGTATTGGATATTTTTTCAGTGTTGTGGGAATTACCTGTGCATTAATTACCTCTTATGCTATTAAAACCACCTCTGCAGGTGAAGGTTGTTGTGGCAGTAAAGAGGCTTCCGCTTCTGAAAGAGCGGAAAATAAATGTGTTGTTTGTGGAAAAGTTGTTGAAAAAGATAAAGGAATATCGGTGGAATGCGAAGGAAAAACGGTTACGTTATGTTGCAAAGGTTGTGAGGCCACATTTAAAAAGGGTTGTAAAGAAGGAAATGAAAAATGCTGTGAGAAAACAGAACATCATCATCACTAAGAAAACACGCATTTTATAATTTACCAAAAAATAGATATTATAAAATTTAAGGCGCTTTTGTATCGATATGATACAAAAGCGCCTTTTAAATTTAATGTTCCGTAACTCGTAACACCGTAGTTTTTGAACTCATATCCACGTAGTTTTTGAAAAATACCCTCATAGGGATGAAATGTTTATAGAAACATGTGGTATACAAAACCTTAGCTCCATCGGAGCGGCATGTGAAACACAGCAACACCATGTCGCTCCGATGGAGCTGGATTGTGGCAGAATGATTTGTCTGTAAATATTTCGCTCCCAACGGAGCTGTTCACGGTATTTTTTTAAAAAACTATTATGTTACCATAATTCTCATAAAATTATTGATATTTACAAAAAGGCGGATTCGCTCCGCTTAATCCGCCCTACCGCAAACCCGCTTCATGAAAATGGAAATTCCTATACAATCTATTCCTTCAACTCCTTTATCAGGAACGTACCCTGCGGTGGATTTAAAAGAATAGTTTTTACACGTTCCTGCCATAGGATACCAAATTCCCTCGATTCATCCTCAGAAGCTTTACCAGAAATTACCAGAGGCATAAGCTTATCCATCCGCTCACTACCTGATATCGGTTCAACATAATACGTTACTTCTACCGCTTTCCCGCTATCAGTTCTTTGAAATATTATAGAGCAAACTGCCCTGGGATCAGGTGATTGCTCCCTATCAAAAACCATTAAATTATACCTTCCGTATTTTCCGGCAGGCCCAAGCCCTTTGAATCCATTTTCACCGGAAGCCCCTGTTATGAGCGTTACTATTTGTGATATTGGTCCATTTACCTTATAATTAACTTCCCCCTTAAAAGTAACTTTTATATTTCCTCTTACCGGCACTTCATCACCATACAGGGACTTCAACACCATTTGAGTAGACTTATAGGCGCCAGCAACTGCCGGGCAAGAATGCCCTGCAGATTTTACGGCATCAGCATACGTAAAGGTAAAAACCTCCCCCTTCTCCATTGCCCCAAGTACAACAGCTAAAGGGTCTTTCATTTTTATTGGTTCTACACGATCAAAAAAATCCTTACTATAGTTTGTCTGTCCTTCCGCAGAAACATAACCATACATAACAATACAATACATGGCTAAAAAAATAACCAGATATGCAAAAAATCCTTTTAATGAGAAAATCTTGCAAGATATCCTATTCACTCCTTCGGCTCCTTTCATTTTAAAATGATTTTCGTAATTCTTTATTGAAGAATTAATAAAAGTTCTATACAATACATTGTTAAATTTTGCATGTTACTAAAGCTATGAGAGGGTTCTATTTTGCAAGAGCTTAGTTTATACCAGAAAGACTATTTAGGCAAGCGTATAATGACGAAAAAACTCAGGATTGGTGTTGTCCCTTATATGAACGCCAAACCATTGATTTATACATTAACTCAACAATCGGATTCTGTTGAATTACTATTTGAAGTACCTTCGCTTCTCCCGGAGATGTTGAATAATGATCATATTGATGTAGCTATCATTCCTTCCATTGAATATTTCAGGAATGGCAATTATGCAATCGTACCCAATATTTCTCTTTCTTCGCTGGGAACTGTTGAGAGTGTAAAGATATTTTCAAAGGTACCGATACAAAACATTAGAACTGCAGCATTAGATAAAAGTTCCTTAACTTCCTGTACACTCACGAAGATCCTTTTTAAGGAATACTATCATCTTTCTCCTCAGTATACATCGTGGAATAATCAATACGACATTTCCCGTATAGATACTGACGCCGTTCTTATCATTGGAGATAATGCTATGAGAGCCAGTGACAATGGTTATTTCACTTTGGATTTAGGCCAGGCATGGTTTGAATATACCGGCCTTCCCTTCGTTTATGCCGTTTGGGCTGTTAAGAAGACTCACCGTATGCCAGATATAAACATTTTATTACAAAATGCAAAGGAGTGTGGTATGAAATTGGTTAAAACGATAGCAGCCGATGAATCGCAGCGTCTCCGGTTTCCTTACGAGAAATGTTTGAACTATCTTACCAACTCTATGAAATACAATCTCGGCAAAAACGAAATAAAAGGACTTCAAACATTTTATCATTACGCTGTATCTTTAGGGCTTGCCCCACAGGGAGTGAAGATTGTTTTCAATGAAACCTAGTTTGTCCTATTCATTTCATGAGATTGAAGATATTCTTGATAAATCCTTACAAAATAAGAGATTATCCTCACAAGAATGCTTAAAGTTGTTTTCTGTCAAAGAACTTACCAGTTTAGGAATGGCGGCGGATGAAATTTCACGGAAAAAACATCCGGAAAATTACCGGACCTACATTATTGACCGGAATATTAATTATACGAATATCTGCACATCAGGCTGTAAATTCTGTGCCTTTTACAAAGAGGTTGAACAAAACGGCGCGTACATCATTTCTAAAGATTCTTTGTTTAAAAAGATAGAAGAGACCTTATCTTTGGGCGGTAGGCAAATCCTTATGCAGGGCGGCCTGCATCCATCGTTGAGGCTGGATTTCTATGTAGATATACTTAAATCTATCAAGGCGCGATATAATATTCATATCCATGCTTTCTCACCTCCTGAGATTATCCATTTTTCAAAATTAAATAATCTCCCTGTATTGGATATTATTCAAAAACTCAATGAAGCAGGACTTGATTCGATACCCGGGGGAGGCGCTGAAATCCTGGTTAACCGATGCCGTAATCTCTTAAGTCCAAACAAGTGTACTGCACAAGAATGGCTTGATGTTATGCGCCAGGCGCATAATCTTGGCATGCGAACCACCGCTACCATGATGTTTGGCCATGTCGAAACCCTGGAAGAACGTGTCGAACATCTTGAAAAGATACGGAGGCTTCAGGATGAAACGGGTGGATTTACTGCCTTTATAGCATGGACATTTCAGCCAAAAAATACTCAACTCCATACTTCATTACTCGGGAGTTATGATTATTTAAGGACGATAGCCATTTCGCGTCTGTATTTAGATAATATTGAGAATATTCAGGCATCATGGGTTACGCAAGGGTCAAAAATCGCTCAACTTTCGTTGAAATTCGGCGCCAATGATATGGGCAGTACGATGATTGAAGAAAATGTAGTCAGAGCTACCGGGGTAAGCTACCAAATGGATAAAGAAGAGATAGAATCGCTCATTAAAGATCTCGGATACGAGGCAATGCAAAGGGACCTGTATTATCGTATCTTGGAATCTTCACCCGTATAGATTTTTAAAAGGATACGTTTTTTTAATAATACTGTTTTACCCTCTTGACAACTTTCCCCTTAAATGATTTAATTACCACCCAAAGTATTCCAGGGTGTGCTTCTAAAGGGGATTTTTTGCTTCATTGAGAATGACATAAAATATCATAAACTATAGCCGAAAATTACAGGGTTATTCAGAATAGCATCAAAAAGTGTTTTGTATGCACCAGGTAGAACGAAATGACCACCCCGCATCGCCTCCTGCACCAATAAAAGCTTTTTGAACAGCCCATAATTGTTTATATTTGGCCTAAAACAGTAAAATCAGTTTGCCTCTGGTAAAAAATAGAGTCGATGTAGGGCAAGGCTTTAGCCTTGCTTCCCCGCATAAATGTGCGCACGGGAGAGAGCAACCATAAAGAGTTGCCCTACGTAACTTTTATAACAGCAGTGGCAAGACGCGCCTTGCCACTACAGATTGAATTTCTTTAACGTAAATTTAGATTTTTGCTATGAATTTTATCTTTACCCCATTTAAGATTATCGGAAATTACCTCCATAAATTCATAAGGGAATTAGGAAGCATGACGTGCTTCCTCGCACGATCCATATTCTGGATGTTCTTCTCCCCTTACTTAATACGGAGAATTATTAAGCAAATTTATTTTATCGGTGTAAAAAGTACTTCCGTTGTTGTTTTGACAGGTTCATTTACCGGGATGGTTTTGGCATTGCAAACGTATTATGCCTTAGTGAAATTCGGTGCTGAAACCAGTTTAGGCCCTGTCGTAGCCTTATCGTTGATCAGAGAACTAGGACCGGTTATCTCTGCTTTGATGGTTACCGGATGTGCGGGCTCTGCGCTAACGGCGGAGATTGGCATTATGAGAATAACCGAACAAATTGATGCGCTTGACGCTATGGCCTTAAATCCTTATAAATATCTCATTATTCCTAATTTACTTGCAGGCATAATATCTCTTCCTCTCTTAAATGCTATTTTTGTTGTGGTTGGCATTTTTGGAGGATATGCTGTGGGCGTAGGGCTTATGAGTATATCAGGGGGAACCTATTTTGGTGGAATTAGGGATTTCGTTACCATGAAGGATATCATCGAGGGTTTCTATAAGTCCCTGAGTTTTGGTATCTTGATAACATGGATAGGCTGTTATAAGGGATATTTTACCGGATACGGGGCAGAAGGTGTAAGCAAGGCAACTACACAGGCGGTAGTGCTTTCTTCGGTTATGATTCTGGTATGGGATTATTTTATGACGTCTTTATTAGTTGCTTAGTGGTTATCTATGATTAAAGTCATCGATTTATATAAAAGTTTTAACGGCCGTAAGGTACTTCAAGGAATTAATTTAGAAGTAGAAAAAGGACAAATCCTTGCCTTAATTGGAGGCAGTGGAACGGGAAAATCGGTACTTCTAAAGCTTGTTATTGGTTTGATAAAGCCTGATGAGGGTAAGATATTACTGGATAACCAGGATATTAGCAGGTTAAGAGGAAAGTCCCTGAAACAATTAAAAGAACGATTTGGTGTTGTTTTTCAGGGAGGCGCCCTTTTTGATTCCCTTACTGTATTTGAAAATGTTGCGTTTCCCCTTGAAGAAAAGACAAAAATGAAGGCTTCGCAAATCAGGAATGCTGTGTTTCATGAACTCGCCAGGGTAGGCCTTACCGGTGAGGAAAACAAATACCCAGCCCAGATAAGCGGCGGTATGAGAAAAAGAGTAGCCCTTGCCCGATGTCTGGTTATGCACCCTGAAATAGTCCTTTTTGATGAGCCAACAACTGGTCTTGATCCCCTTATAGGCAAAGCAGTACATAACTTGATCAGAACATGTCAGAAGAACCTTAATTTTACCGCTATTATAGTAACACATGAGGTTCCAGAAATTTTTTCTATGGTAGATCGGGTTGCTATGTTATATGATGGAAAAATACTCGCTGCAGGTACTCCGGAAGAAATAAAGGGTTCAAAAGATCCTGTAATTCATCAGTTCATTCACGCTGAATTGGAAGGCCCTATTGTTATAAAATAACTATATTCTCAATACTCTAAAAAGGTAACAAATATTATGAAGAAATTCGATGTTGAAATTGCTGTTGGAATCTTTATTTTTTTTGGCCTGCTCTGTATGGGTTATATCTCTGTAAAATTTGGGAATATCAATCTTTTAGGCGATCATTATTATCCGGTAAAAGCCGTTTTTACTACGGTTAAAGGCCTTAAAAAAAATACCGGAGTAGAAATATCAGGTGTTGAAGTGGGTAAGGTTAATACTATTAAACTTGTTAATTATGAATCAGTAGTCACCTTATTGATTCGGGATGATGTAAAACTCCAGGAAGATGCTATTGCCTCTATCCGAACAAAAGGACTTCTGGGAGAGAAGTATGTAGAAATCACACCCGGAGGATCAGATACATTAATAGAACCTGGCGGTACTTTGTATGAGACAGAACCACCAATAGATTTAGAAAAATTGATAGGAAATCTCGTTTTTGGGAAAATAAAGGAGTGAAGATTATGAAATGCAGAAAGGTTCTACCAGCAATATTTTTTGGTATAGTTCTCTCGATATCCACTTTTCTCATAGCAGGCGAACAGGGAGAACCAGGAAAACTACTTATGAATACCATAGATAGTGGTTTAATTATTCTGAAAGATACATCTCTGCAAGGAGCAGACAAGGCACAAGAACGGAAGCAAAGACTGTGGAATGAGATTTCACCCATTTTTAATTTTGAAGAGATGTCGAAAAGAACTCTTGGTCAGTACTGGAAAAAACGCTCTCCTGAAGAAAAAAAAGAATTTGTAGAATTATTTACCGTAATTCTCAAAGATTCCTATATAGGAAAAACTGACACCTATTCTGGAGAAAAAATAGTTTATATAACCGAAAAACAAGATAAAAATTACTCTACGGTACAAACAAAATTTATTACGAAGAACAATACAGAAATATTGATAGATTATCGCTTAATTAATAATCAGGGAAAATGGAAGATTTATGACGTAATTATTGAAGGTGTAAGTTTAATCAATAATTACCGTAGTCAATTCAACACTATCTTACTGAAATCATCATATAAAGAGCTCATTCAAAAAATAAAAGAAAAAAAATTTATTTCTCAAAAATAAAAAGAGTGAAATATAATAAGGATTAGGAATTTCAATTACGTAGGGAGAACCTTTTAGGTTTGCGCCTTTGCAAGGCTAAAATCTTGCCCTGCATTGCTCTGTTTTTTTCATAAGTTGCTGCCGAAGGCAGCTTAATTCAAGATCCCTTAGGAGTAAACCAGTGAGAACATCTGCTATATTGGCGTTTTTATTCCTTTTTGCAATTTGTTTGTATACGGCTTCTGCCTCGACAGATTCCGTTCCTGTTTCAGAGAGTCAATCTGATGAAATGGTGAGAGATACCAAAGATTCTGGAGTAGATACCGCCAATAAGAATAATGAATTAAAACCTATCCAGGTAGAATTAGAAAGTGCTTTTGATAGAGAGCAGAGTCAACCTTCGGAAGGTCAACTCACGGAAGCCGTTAGTGATCAAGAAGATAGTAATAATGATACCTATGAGGATACGATTGAGGATGAGGAATATGAGTATGCCGACACAGAATTAAATGTCTCTGTAATTAAAGATCCTATACAGCCATATAACCGAAAAATCTATGCCTTTAATGATAAGGCTTACTACTATGTATTTAAACCCATGCACACAGGATACAGTAAAGTGGTACCAGAAAAAGCACGGCTAAGTATTAGTCAATTCTTCTTAAATATCAAAATGCCCATTCGCCTTGTTAACTGCCTCTTACAAGGGAAATTTAAAGGAGCCGGTACGGAAGCAATGCGTTTTGTTATTAATACCACGGTAGGGATTGGCGGACTATTTGATCCGGCAAAATCGAAGTTTCATTTAGAGAGGCAGGATGAGGACTTCGGCCAAACTCTTGCTAAATACAAAATTGGACAGGGATATTATATACAGTGGCCTCTTATTGGCCCATCAACCATTCGTGATACTGTGGGATATGCAGGAGATGTAGCCCTCAATCCTTTAACCTTAATTTCCTTTTTTATCGGTCCAATAGAGGGCTTTGTAACCAAGACCTATGACGATGTCAATGAGACCTCCCTGGGTAAAGGAAAAACCTATGAGAGTATAACAACGCAGGCCATAGACCCTTATATTGCACTCCAGGATGCTTATATACAGAATCGAATCAAGAAGATAAAAGAATAATCTCATAAGACTTATTTTACTGATAGGTACGATAATAGTCATTATAGCCGTAGTAACTATTTTGACTTTCTTCCATACATTTACTTATCTTGCTTTCTCTTGATTTTCCATAATGAAAATCTCCGTCTTCTGAAAAATCTAAACTTAAGCAATAGATTTCAGCGCTGCAGATATATCATTCTTATCAATATCAATCTCAATGTACCAGCCGTCCCTAAACATGCCGGCATTCAGTACTGTGGTGCTGCCCACCTTATCCTTGCCCCTCGATTCGTGAATATGTCCTGTTATACAGACATCGGGTCTATATTTTATAATAAACTCCCTAACGATATAACTTCCTACGTGTGCACCAGTACGAATAATATCTGTCGCTGTATCTTTGGGTGGTGTATGGCAGACCATAATCTTCCATCGCGCATCTTTTACCTTGTTATAACCATGTATTAAATATCTTTCGATATCAGCTTCACTTATCTCGGAGGGCGTATTAAAAGGTGTTGGGCTTGAGCCGCCACAACCAAATATACCAACCTCCTCAAATACATATCCATTCCCGTGCAGATTTATACCCTCCTGCGTCAAATAGTCATCTACCTCTGATTTATCCATATTCCCATACTGTGCCAGAAGATGGCTATTATATTTTTTTACAGCCTCCAGTACTTTTTTCGCTTCTGTTTTTCCATGACAATTTGTTAAATCGCCTGAAATTACAATTAAATCCGCTTTCTCAAGAACAAATTTCATTCTTATAAAATTACTTATATCCTCATGAATATCACCAAAAGATATAATCTTCATTAACATCTCTCCCTAATCTTAACCGAATTAATTACTTCATGAACAGACGAGTATACTTTCGGAAATTCTATTTTAGGTCTTTCGATAACTATAGTATCTATTCCTTCGCTCAGCGCTGCATGAATCTTCTCAAGTACCCCCCCTGCATCTCCGCTATCTTTGGTCACCATGGTGTTGATTTTATATTGTCTGAACATCGCACGATTTAAGTCTTCCGAAAAAGGGCCGTGCATAGCAATAATATTCATGGGAGGAACTCCTGAGTCCAGACAAAAAGCAATATGTTCAGGTATAGGGAGGATTCGAACATAGACCTCTTTTTCACCCTTTAATCGAATAAATTTATCCACGCTTGATACACCGGTGGTCAGAAATATGTTTTTCCCCAGTGACCTGCCCTTATCTACGGCATCTTCAATTGTCTTTATTTTGTGGATTAACGGATGATCTGAGATTTCTCTCTTTTGCCTTTCGAAACGCAGATATCGTGTATTTGTTTTTTTGCAAGCATCTATTGCATTCTGAGATACCTGTACTGCATACGGATGAGTTGCATCTACCACCGTATCTATTTCTCTCTCTTTTATCAATTGAGCAAATCCATTTGCATCCAGGCGGCCTTGTAAACAAACAGTTTCCAAACCCATCTGCTCAAAAACCTTCTTGCCGTACTCCGTTGCAACAGTTGTCAAAAGGCTGAATCCTTCTTTGTATAGGCTTCTGACAATTTCTTTACCTTCTTCTGTACCCGATAACACTAAAATCATATGACTTCTCTTTATCTACGTTGAGGAATTCTTAAAAGCTTGAACCACCTGGAGGTCTGTGTTATAGTACATAAAACACAACATACGGTCAACCTTAAAACGAATGGATTTCCATGCGGATTATAAAATATCCACTTTTCTATTCCATAGGTATATCGATCTTCCTTATTTTAAACTCACGATGGCGATATACCTTCAGGCTCCTTTTTATAAGACCGAGGGTAAAAAAAATCACACCGAAACCTGTTTATAATGTTTATAAAGAAGAAGACAAGCCCCTCGTTTCTATCGTACAAGGCGATGATATTTATACTATGCTCAGGGAGGGTATAAAACTCCTTGGCGGGTTAGAAAAATTGGGAATAAAAGGCAAGTCTATACTCATAAAACCGAACATTGTTAATCGTTATGCAAATCCATCTAACACCAATCCCCTCGTAGTTAAACACACGATAAGACTTCTGCATGAATCTGGAGTTTCTAAAATATTCGTGGGAGATATGTCAGCCATTTTCGCACTTCCCACAAAGAAAAATGCCATGAAATCAGGCATATGGGAAGCTATCGGTAAAGAGTGCATGGAATTTATCTCCTTTGAGGACTATGGTTGGGTAGAAATAGACATAAAACAGGGAAGGTTTTTAAAGAAGGTTTTTGTATCAAAGATCATCTATGAAGTTGACAGGGTTATCAATATCCCTGTCATTAAGACCCATGGTTACACCCACTATTCTATCGCACTAAAGAACTTCATGGGAGCAATCCATCCCCGGCAACGTCCATTTTTTATTGCGCCGAATTCCTGGGATGAGCTCATTGCTGAACTGAATTTAGCCTATATACCACACCTCAACATTCTCGATGGGACAAAGATTTTTATAAGGGGTGGACCAACAAAAGGTACCGTAGCTACACCGAACCTTATTATCATTACTGGCGATAGGATTGCTGCAGATGCTGTAGGGTTAAGCATTATTAAGGCATTTGGTGGACTGGAAAGGGTCAGCGATAAAAATATTTGGGAACAACGGCAAATCAAAAGGGCTATTGAATTGAATCTTGGGATCAGCGATCCCTCAAAGTTAAAGATCATAGCTAAATGCCTCGCTACAAACAAACATAGTTTTGGTGAACTTATGCAAAAGATTTATTACCATTTGAAGATAGAGGAGCCGGTATATTAACAATCGGAGGGTAAAATAATAATGATAACAACAGATATATTGATAGTCGGAGGTGGAATCGTAGGCCTTACTACTGCAAGGGAACTTCATAACAGGCGTCCTGATTTACGTATAACGGTACTGGAAAAAGAGGCTTCTTTGGCGTGTCACACAAGTGGTAGGAATAGCGGGGTACTTCACGCTGGTTTTTACTATACCCCGGATAGTTTAAAGGCAAGGTTTACAGCAGAAGGGAATAAGCTTTTGACCGATTACTGCCTGCAGCATAATCTTGCAATAAACAGATGCGGAAAAATTGTCGTAGCAAAAGATGAGAAGGAAATAGAAGGTCTTTACGAATTGAAAAGGAGAGGCGATAAAAATGGTGTAGATTTAGAGTTAATCGATGAAAAAAGGTTAGCAGAACTCGAACCGAATGCGAAGACTTTCAATAAGGCTTTATATTCACCTACAACTTCAGTAGTAAATCCAAGACAGATAGTACAGCATATCGCCGATAATTTAAAAGGAAAAGTAGACATTTTACTCAATGAGCAATGTATAAAACGGGAAGACATCTCTACCGTAAAAACGGATACCCTTAAGATAAAATTCAAGTATTTAATCAATTCGGCAGGTCTCTACGCAGATAAAACAGCTCATCAGTTCGGAGTTGGTCTCAAATATACCCTTATTCCCTTTAAAGGGTTATACATGGAATACAAAGATTATAATTTAATTCAAAAACATATATATCCTGTGCCAAACCTAGGAAATCCATTCCTCGGTGTACACTTTACGAAGACGGTAGATGGGAAAGTAAAGATAGGCCCTACAGCAATCCCTGCCTTTTGGAGAGAAAACTACAGCAGCCTTTCTAACTTTAAAATAAATGAATTTTTAGAGATTTTTTTCAATGAAGCGAAACTCTTCTGTACAAACGCCTTTGATTTTAGGAAGTTAACCCTTGAAGAGATTAAAAAATATAACCGGAAATATTTTACAGAACAAGCTGCATGTTTAGTTAAAAAGATTGATATAAATAAATTTGGTAATTATTTAAACCCGGGAATCAGGGCACAATTACTTGATAGGGAAAAAATGAAACTAGTAATGGATTTTGTTATTGAGCACGGAGAAAATTCTACCCATATACTCAATGCCGTATCACCGGCATTTACATCTGCCTTTTCCTTTAGTAAATTTATTGTCGATGAAGTAGAAAAAGCAATGGGTCATAAGGTCAAGGAAAAGATCCTTTGGAAGGAATAGAAGCGGATATAAAGATTGCAATAGATATTGATTGTATACGAAACTGGCTGAAAAACTTCGATGCGTCCTTTTGAGCAAATGGATTTTTTGCAGACTTTTGAGAAAATAATAAAAGAGGTACATTCATATTAGAAATACTTCGGTAGGAATCATCTCCTTATAATAACGACTGAGATGATTCCTACCACTCATAGAGAGATTGCCCAGAGAAGATGCTCGAAACAGATGCTCTCTTAGAAGTATTGTTTAATGCCCCAGAAGGCGGAACTCTTGCGGAATGCCTCATCAAGATCGATCTCAATAATTATACCCCACTCATATTCCGGAATCCAGCACCAGGTACCTAACACCGGTATACCCCGATAATCTTTATAACCGGTGGCATCATATCCCTCACCTCCACTCAGGCACGCGGTAATCCCCTTTGTTAGCCTTCCCGATTTAGGATCAATCCCTTTCAGCTCCAAAGCAGTTCTCTCTTGTATCATGCCGTTCCTTTTAAGTTCAATCGTAAAACGGGATTCCGTGATGAAGACACCTTCCGAGTTAATAAGATAACTTTCTCCGCTTTCGCCGATTTCAATACTTTTCATGAGCTTATTTAACTCCATGGTATCGACCCGAAGAACCATAATACCTGCAAGATTTTCCGCATTATCCTGAATCATTGCGGATACAAAAAATGTGGGCACATTGCGTTCAGCCTTGCCAAACTCATTTACGATTGGTGTATTTGATGATTCCACATCACTCACAAAAACTCCATATTTTTTTGCCTCAATAAAGTAATCTTCTCCTGAAATATCCAGACCTACCAGGTTTTTCTCTGTCGATAACTTAATAATTCCAGAAGAGTCACCTATAAATATCCCCTTATACCCATATTCATCCCTGATAAACTCTAAATAATTTAAGGCATTTACAAATTCATCTACCGATGCCACACCTTTTGTATAATGAGTAGTTTGGGGTTTACGGGCAATTGACCTGACATTATTCTTATGCCCTTCCATGTATATCTTTACCAGGTTAACCTGTCGATGCATAAGCCCTCTCAAATTTTTAATGGTTGTATCCTGAAAAAATTTACGCACCGCATCACATGCCTCATCCACATTAATTTCAGCGATAAGCCCCCAATTATAATCCTGCATCCACGTCCAATAACCCATCACACTGATACCCCGATAGTCAAGGTAACCTGTGTCATCATATCCTTCCAGTCCTTTTAAACACTGTTGAACAGCAAGGGTAAGATTTCCTGTTTTGGGATTCGCCACTCTCAATTCTAAAGATGTCCTCTTTGTAATAAGACCGCTTCCCTTAAGATCATTAGTAAAACGGGATTCGGTTAGCATGCACCCATCTTTGTTAATTAAATAAATCTCTCCTGTCTCTGTGGCTTTCATAGGTAGTATTAATTTTTTGAGATCATCTACATTCAGACGAAAAACTAATACACCCAAAATTTCTAACTTTTCATTATCGATAGGAGTTGATACAAACATAGTAGGTAATCCCAATTCCAACTCACCCAATTCATTCTCAATAGGTATTGTTGAGGGTATAATATCTGAGAAAACCGTTTTCCCTTTCAGTGCTTCTTGAAAATATTGAGTAGAAGCTATATCAAGTCCGATATTATTTTTATCTGTTGAGAGAATAACCGTACCCATGGGATTTGTAATAAAGATTTCCTTGTAACGATATATATCTTTCATAAAAGTAAGATATTCAAGGGGCTTTGAAAAATCAGGCTCCTTATTTTCCCGGATTGTTGTGCCACAGTATGTATGTAAATTATGGGCAGTAACCCTCGCATCTTTTTTTCTTGCATCCATCCAGGTTCTTATAATCTCACCTTGTTTTCGGGTGATACCCTGTAAATCTCTTACAATACCTTCTCTAATAATATTGAGAGTATCAGAAAAGGATATTTTTGCTATGCTTATAGATAGCAAAGAGAAAGAGATACATGCGGCTATAGCAAATTTGGTTGTTTTAAACATGGCTTTTCCTCCTTATGAAGTGAGTATAAATACTCTGCCTTAGAAGATAAATAACAACCAGCTATAATTTACGTGTGAAGAGATAATGCTCTTTGAATCTTTTTGTTTGATTTGAAAGGAAACATGTCTATTTCTTAGATACTATGAAATATTATACACTATCTTTAGATAAATTCAATATTGTTAAATATTTCAGTATTTATAAATTTATCTCATTTCAATAATCCGTTAGTCATAAATTTCTATGATAGACGGTTTTGACAAGATTTGAATGAAAAAAATGCTAAGCGATTTGATGTTCGGTAAATTGATAGGAAATCTAAACCAAAGGGGTGAAATTATTATTGTAATGAATCGTGCTCTTTTTTACGAAAGGCAAGCCGCTCTTTCATCACTTTATCGTAGCCATTGTCTGTAGGTTTATAATATTCCCTGCCCCGGAGCTCTTCTGGCATATACGATTGTTCCACATAGCCTCCACAACTATGTGGATACTTATAGCCTTTACCATATCCAAGGTCATTCATCAACGGCGTAGGTGCATTCCGGATGTGGAATGGAACCGATAAGGCTCCTTTTTCCCTGACGTCTTTTAATGCCTCAAGATAGGCCATATAAGAAGCGTTGCTTTTCGGTGCACAGGCAAGATAGGTAACACACTGAGCTAACGGTATCCACCCTTCCGGCAGGCCTATAAAGTGAAAGGCATCCTTAGTCGATACTGCTAGTTGAAGTGCATGAGGATCAGCATTCCCAATATCCTCTGAAGCAAATATAATCATACGCCGTACAATAAAAAGAGGATCCTCTCCCGATTCTAACATACGCGCCAACCAATAAAGGGCTGCGTCAGGATCGCTACCCCGCATCGATTTGATAAAAGCTGAAATGATATTGTAATGTTCTTCACCTCCTTTATCATAAAGAAGCGACTTTTGCTGCATAGACTCCTGGGCAATTTCTCTGGTTACTATACGTTTCTCTTCCTGATCAGGTCTGGCAAGCATAACTGATGCCTCTAAGGTATTTAAAGCCACCCGGGCATCCCCCTGTGAGAGATGCGCAATAAGGTCAAAGGCATCGGGCTGGATTTCAATCCTTAAATTACCAAGCCCACGCTCTTTATCACATAAAGCGTTCTTCATAATCGACCTAAGATGATCTTCATTTAGTTGTTCCAGCACCAACACCTTACAGCGTGATAAGAGAGGCGCATTAACCTCGAAGGAAGGATTTTCTGTAGTAGCGCCGATCAGGGTAATAGTACCATCTTCCACATGATGCAGAAATGCATCCTGCTGAGCTTTGTTAAACCGGTGAATTTCATCTACAAGGAGGACCGTTTTTTTACGATAATAATGAGCCTGGTTTTTTGCCTCTTCAATAACCTCACGAATATCCTTAACACCCGATAACACCGCAGAAAAAGAAATAAAATGAGCGTCCATTGCCTGTGCAACGATAAAGGCTAACGTTGTTTTTCCCACGCCAGGCGGACCCCAGAAAATCAGGGATATCAGTTCCTTATTTTCAACAAGCCTTTGGAGTATCTTATTTGGTCCAACGAGGTGTTCTTGTCCTACAAATTCTTTCAAGTTCCGTGGTCTCATGCGGTCGGACAAGGGAGATTTTTTTGTGGTATCTGTCCTTACACTAAATAAATCCCTTTCTGTTTTTTTTACCGTCAAGAGAATCTCCTTATGAGTCTATGCCCTTTTGCTATTTCCATGGTCCAGTAATACCTTGCCAGGACTCGTCATTTCCGTCTTTTGTACCTGTGTTTCCAGGGTCTCTGCCATATGGTTAATAGCACTTGCGAGTTTACCGATTTCATCATCCGATTGGTAAACAACCCTGGTATTATAATTACCCTCAGCAATTTTCCAGGCAACGTCAGAAATGTAATGAATGGGAGAAGAAATTTTCTTACCTAGGAAAAAAGCGACAATGATGACTGCTACTGATACTATTCCAAAGATAAACATGATATAGTTACGTAATTGATACAGTACCCCATAACCTTCATTTACATCAATTTCGGCAATCACACCCCAACCATAATCGGGCATCCAATGCCAGAATCCCAGAACGTTTACACCACGATAGTCCGGATAACCATTTACATCAAATCCCTCCAAACCTTTCAGGCATTCAGTAACGCCTTTTGTTACCATATTTGTTTGTGGATTGGCAACCTTTAATTCTAGAGCAGACCGTTTTTCAATCCTCTGCTGACTTCTCAAATCTTCTATAAATTTTGATTCTGTTAGCAGGTATCCATACCCATTAATGAGATACGTTTCTCCTGTCATACCAATATGGATATTTTGCATCATCTTGTTTATCTCAGAAACATCTATCCGCAGTGTTACCGTACCCATAACAGAATGTGAAGGATCCTTTATGGGGGCAGAAACAAGCATTGTAGGCATACCGATCTCCTGTATACCTGTTTCGTTTTCAATAGGAATATCGGAGGGTATGATATTGGAGGTAAACAAAGCACCTCTGATTGCAGAGCGAAAAAAATCCTTTGCTGATATATTTGTTCCAACAAGCTCTTGTCTTGAGGCAATTCTTACCATACCATCGCGATCGGAGATAAAGATTTCTTTATGGCCGTATTCCTTCCAGAGAGAATCAAAGTATTTCATTGCATGCAAACTCTTCAACAGTTCTCTGTATTCAGTACTTCCCGTACCTGGTTGGATGACAAAGGGTATAAAAGGATTGCTGGCAATACGCTGCGCATCTGCAGTGCATTTTTCCATCCATGCCGTAATCAACTCAGCTTGTTTATGCGCTGCAATCTCCAGATTTTTGATAATCTCTTCCTGTAAGGTCTGGAAGGTAATGGGGTAAACAATAAGTCGCATAACAATAAGCGGTAAGAACGTCAGTACCAGGAAAAAGATACTGAGTTTACTTTTTGTAGGTTTGAACAAATTTCCCTCCCTATTATATTTTCTCTGCAATCTCTGTGTCATCTGTAGCTAACTATTATCTCATTTTTTTGGTACTTTTTCCCAATCTGCCAGGAACCGCTTAACGCCGTCATCCGTAAGCGGATGTTGAACAAGCAAATCAAATACATGAAAAGGAATCGTAGCAATATCTGCACCCATTAACGCTGCATCACGTACATGAACAGGATTACGGATACTGGCAACAATAATTTCTGTAGGGAAACTATAATTATCATATATAGTACGAATTTCCTGAATAAGTTCCATACCCACCTGCCCCTTATCATCCAATCTCCCAACAAAAGGACTGATGTAACTGCCACCGGCCTTCGCTGCTAAAAGCGCCTGATTGGCAGAAAAGCAGAGGGTCACGTTCGTTTTAATTCCCTCTTCCGCTAATTTTTTTACCGCTTTTAATCCGTTTTTTATTAAGGGAATCTTTACCACAACATTATCCGCAATTTTTGCCAATTCCCTCGCCTCCTTGAGCATACCTTCTGTATCGAGGCTTACGACTTCAGCGCTGACCGGTCCATCCACAATAGAGCAAATCTCTTCAATCGTTTCACGAAAAGGACGGCCTGTCTTGGCTATTAAGCTGGGATTTGTCGTTACCCCATCCAGTATACCCAGACTATGCGCCTCTCGAATCTCTTTCACATCCGCCGTATCAATAAAAAACTTCATCGTATTGTATTTCCTTTCTCATTAAATTATGAAATTTAATCTGACTATCTCATGAAATAGTATCGAATCAACATACATTTCGCAACAAGAGAACCTGATTATTTTATATAATTATAGATATCCTAAAGAGAAACACTCCTGGTTGTTATTCTCTTACTCTGTAGTAACGTAAATTATAAAGGAAGGATAACTTTTCCATAATCAGCCTGTTTATTGTGAGCTCTTAGCAAGTCGGCAATAGAACAGATTAAGTTTGCCTTTTCTCTGAAGTTGTTAACAAAAGCCCTTTTATCTTTTAAACACATAATTTATATACCAGCAATTCTAGGAGTAATTGCATACTAAAGGAGCTTGTCTTACTCTTCACATCAGCTTCCAGCAAGAGGGCATACTTTTTTGTGAGATCTTTCTCGGTAAAAATCTTAACTTGTTCAAAAAAACGCTTTGCGAAGAATGGGAGCACTTGTAATTCTGAGGTAACTTTTGACTCGTGTTCTCCCTTATTTAACATCTGCTTAGCCCTCCACAACCGCTTCATTTGCCATGCCAGCAAACTAATAATCTTTACTGAATCTTCCCCGTGTATCAGCATTTGACTAAGGGTTTTCAAAGCTAATGTTACATTTCTCTGTGCAACAGCATCGGTTAGCTCAAATATCGTTCGGTTTCTATCAATGCCAACAAGGGCTTCCACATCCTTTTCATCAATCGCCGTTCTATCGCCAAGATAAATAGATAACTTCTCAATATGCTTATCCAAGATGGCTAAATTATTACCTGCATTCTCGGCTATCATTTGAGCCGCTTTGGTAGTGACTTTTTTTGTGTACTGTTTCGTGCGAGTAATTATCCAGTTTGGCAGTTGATGATCCTTTAATTTTTTACATTCGACCAGAATCCCGACCTTATCAACAAGGGTTGCCAATTTTGTTCTCTTGTCCCATTTATCGCATACAAGAATAAGCTGGGAATGACTCGCAGGCGCCTGCACATATTTTTCCAGTACCTGTCTGTTTTTCTCAACGAAACTATCTGCCTCCTCTACAATCACTACCTTATTCTTACCTGCAAAAAAAGGCATGGTCCGTAGTTCGTCAAATATTATCCCTCCGGCAACTTCGTCACCTTTAAATTCAACTAAAGAAATAGTAGGATCGGTATCCTTGAGCAGATGTGCCTTTAACGATGAAAGTGCCTCACGAATAAAAAATTCTTCATCTCCAAAAACTACATATATCGGAAAAATCTTATCTTTACACTGGTGAATATCCATGATTTTAGAACGATTTATCTACAAAATTTACCGGGAATAGAAAGTTATTATAACAGAATTCGTTATTTCAATCTTTGAGGAATTCCTGCTACCATAAAGTATACCTCATCAGCTTCGTCCGCAATAATTTGATTTGCACGGCCTGCAATATCACGAAACAGACGAGAAAGGGGATTATCAGGCACAATACCAAGTCCAACCTCATTCGATACCACAATACTATCCGACTTTGATTTACGACACGCCTTGCTAAGTTTATTAATCTCATCAAGGATCTGTACCTGCTTCTGTTTCAAATGCTCCATGTCTGTTTCCGGATAACTGACAGAATTTGCTATTTCATCACACAACAGCATATTCGTTATGTATAACGTAATACAATCAATGAGCACAAGATTTGCATTCCCCTGTATATCTGATATAGCCCTGTCTATATGATAAGGAGATTCTACGGTCTTCCAATGAGAGGGCCGTCTGGCACGGTGCGTTTGAATCCTTTCACGCATCTCATCATCCTTGACCTCTGCAGTAGCTATATAAACCACGTCATGATATCTTTTAGCCAGTCCTTCTGCAAAGGCAGATTTTCCACTACGTGCCCCACCAAGAACAAAGGTTATTTTAGCCATGGTAAACAAACACTCAATAAAAATACCAGCTCAATGACCTCATGAGTAGCTCCTAAGGTATCGCCCGTCATCCCGCCAATTTTCTTTTTCATATACCAAATCCAAATAAGAGTAAAAGCAATAATTAGTGCAAATATCATTACCCCGTTGAGGTTGTAAAAAAACCACAATAAGAATAATGGTAAAAACGATGTATAGATTATGTGCCTTACTGTTGTAGTATTCAGGATAAAACTTCCCGTACCCGATTCGCTTCGGGCATATGAGGATAACCCTGCTGCGCACACCTGCACCCATCTTCCTACAACGGGCATTACCATCAATGCAGCACACGTATTCATTAAGACCGTTGGAATGGAACAGGAAACATACCTTGTGCAGACATCAAAAGGCGAGTTATGTATTGCACAGGTTTCGGCTATACTAGCCAGGCTAATATATTTCAACCCTAGCAGGCAAATCAGTCCAATAGCTCCAAAGCTGCCTATACGGCTATCTTTCATTATTTCCAACCGTTTTTCTTTATTCCAGCCACCCCAAATGCCATCACAGGTATCGGCAAATCCATCGAGGTGAAATGCCCCGGTTATTGCAATATAAACAACAATAATCAAGGCATCAGCAATACGGGGGGGGAAAAAGAGATAGAAGGGTAAGCAGGCTGTGGATAAAAAGATACCGATGCATAAACCTACCGTTGGAAACCAGGAGACAACGGAACCCATGCTCTTCGGTTTTATCCTATCTCCTCTGTCAATAGGGATAATAGTCAGGAATTTAAGCGCCCATAAAAAATTATTCATTTTTATTTCTTCAAGAGCTTATTCATTTTGATAAAAACTGTCAACAAGAATCCCTTTTATCATACAGTAGTTTATGATACAATTTTATTTTTAATGAACATTGATTGTATTTCAATTATCCTCTTATAAATACCTGTGCATTTTATTTACTATACACTATTTATCTTCATTTTCTGCTGCTCACGGCTCATACCTCTATACTCAGACCCCTTACCGATAGATAAAGTACAACATCTTATTGATAGGAGTACGATCACAAGAATTCAAAAGCCACTTACTGTACGTACCGATAAAGAGACCCTTGAATATTTCATGGAACATGTAGAAGAACTCACGAAACAGGGAGGGGATTTTAAGAGAAATGAATTGATACTTGAGATTAAAGAAGATGGCCAGTATGGCATACGCATGCCCTCAAAACGGGTTGTGGGAGAGTTCCAGTTAGTGAAGCGACAACCGCAGAAAGTAATCTACATGGGACATGGTAATGCCACAACATTTTTCAGTTTTTCAGGGTCTATTGTACTTGAAGTTCATTATACAACACAAAAGGATGAGATAGGCCCTTATGAGGATATAAAAACGGCCGTCCATTTAAAATTTGATAACGCTTTCCTCGCTATTTTAGCAAAAGCGGCAACCCCTATTTTGATTCCTAAACTGGATAAACTCATCACCAAATTTTCGATGAAGACGAAAAGTATTATAGAAACTGCTTATGCAAATAAGAAAAATTAAACTCCTGAGAAAGAAGAAAATTCCCATCCATTTAATTAATATAACCCAGCCCGGATAGCCTTTTTATTATTTTGCTCTCTTCTTCAGATGAATATACATCTTCTTTCGTATTAAGGTATCCCAACTCTATCAATTTTTTTATTATCTTATTGATGGATTCTTCAACAGTTTCCTTATTTGTTTCCAGTATAAGATCGGGGTTTCGTGGTTCCTCATACGGATGCGAGACTCCTGTAAAACTTTGGATCTCACCTTTAAACGCCTTCTTATATAATCCCTTAACATCTCGTTCAACACATACCTCTAAAGGACATTTCACGTAAACCTCAATAAAGTTGCCAATTTCGTTACGGGCTTTGTCTCTTGCTTCCCGGTAAGGAGATATAGCAGCAGAGATAACGGCAATACCATTTCTCGTTAATAATTTGCAGATAAATGCGATACGTTGGATAGTAATATCGCTGTCCTGCCCACTAAAACCCAAATCCTGACAAAGATTTGTTCTCACCACATCACCATCGAGTAGTTCCACATCTCTGCCAAATTCTTTCAGTTTTTCTTTCAGAAGATGAGAGATTGTTGACTTTCCTGCCCCTGATAATCCGGTAAACCAAACGGTAAAACCTTTATTCATCTTTTCCCTCCTTCTTTGAAAACTGCAAATTCCTTCCCATCATTTTGTATTTCCCAATCTACATTCTCATGTTATCCTTTCGCATATCTAAACCGGCAGCCCTCCGGGCTTACTGAATTACCTTACCTTCCATATCCTCCGGTATTTTAATATTCATATAGCTTAGTATGGTAGGAGCTATATCATAAAGTGTAACACCTTTACGTCGTATTCCGTAATAATTTTTATCGCTCTTCATAACAAAGATACCATATTGGGAATGATTTGCATCATCCGGACCTGTATCGTTTTCACTAGCCCATATCGTCCTGTTTCCAACATTACCAATAGACCGCCAGGAGAGGTCACCGTAATACACAATCAAATCCGGTGGTATACCATTACATTGTGAGTAAATTTCCTCAGGCTTATATACTTGTGTATTAATATTCCGGCCGTTTTCATCTCTGAGATCTTTCAGCTTTTTTATCAGCTCATTCCGAAAATGCTCATAGTGCTGCCTTGCAATAACCCCTTTAGGCTCTCGACCCTTCACATTCATAAATAATCGTCCATAGTAACCGCCTTCACCCCAGACCGTTGTATTCTCCCAATCGACAATAGCCTTATTAAACGACGTAGATTCTCTGGGGTATTGTATCAATTTCAAATATCCGTTTTGGATAAGCCATTCATTAATACAAATTCCCCCGATCATCCTCTTGGCTCCATGATCAGATACAATGAGAACCATAGTATCTTCACGTAAAATATCCAAGATACCGCCAATCTCTTTATCGAGATACTTATAGTAATTCAAAACGACATCCTGATATTTTGAACCTGGTATATATTTGGGGTGATCCTCATCAAAATACTTCCAGAAAGCATGATGTATTCTATCGGGACCCATTTCTACCATCATAAAGAAGTCCCATTCCTTTGAACGGATAAAATGGCGGGTTAGCCTGAATCGTTTCTCCGTCATATCATAAATTGTCTTTAAGATCGATTCTTTATCATCGCTCCGAAATTCTTCTACATCGAGAATATAACCATGTGAGATGTCTTCTACCTCAAATTTTAAGTTAGGCGGATAGGTGTACTCGCATGTCGTATCTGGCGTCATAAAACAGGTAACCATACATCCATTGACAGGTTGAGGGGGATAGGTCATGGGAACGCCAATTACTACAACCTTTTTTCCTAATTTCGATAAAATACTCCATACGGTATCGATATGAACAGACCTTGAATTGGCAAAGGATAAACCATTATAATCATAATTCGACCGGTTTCTGAACCCATACAAACCTAACCTGCCAGGGTTAGCGCTTGTCATCATAGACATCCATGCCGGACAGGTAATTGCAGGAATAGTGCTTTTCATCTCGCCATAGATACTATGAGAAACAAGTTGTTTTATATGAGGTAATTGATTTAACCACCGATCAAAAAAAAGTTCAGGCGGCATTGAATCTAAACCTAAGACAAATACTCTCTTTTCATGAATCATCATACAATTTATTGAACTACGATTTCCGTCCTTTTATCGTTTGCTATCAGATACAAAGCAAATTTTAGGTATTTTTAAGGAAGACAGATAGTTAATCAGGTATAGCCGTTAATCAGAGAAATGTGCTGTTTATAGTATGCTATCTGATATGCCTGGTAATGATCGGGAGGGATCAACCTCTGACTTTATCCAATAATTCATAAAGCCCGCGATCGGAGTCGAACCGACAACCTCATCATTACGAATGACGTGCTCCGCCAATTGAGCTACGCGGGCTAAGATAATGTATGTAATATAAAATATGTATTATACGGAAATTTTTTTTATTTACAATAGTTATTCTGTCTTAAGATGTCTCTCCTTTAAGCCTTGGGCTTAATAATGTTATGGATATCAGATAACTGCTCAATGAGATGAGGAATGTCTTTTATCGGCAGCACGGTTGAGGCGTCAGACAGTGCTTTCTCAGGATTGTCATGTACTTCCAGGAACAATCCATCACATCCTGTCGCCACAGCAGCCCTGGCAAGGGGTATAATCATGTCCCTTTCACCTCCGGAAGTATTTCCCCTCCCCCCCGGTAATTGAACACTATGTGTGGCATCATAAATCACAGGATACCCTAATTTACGCATAATAACCAACGATCGCATATCGCTCACAAGATTATTATAACCAAAGGAAGTTCCCCGTTCTGTTAATAAAATCAGTTCGTTCCCGGTACTTCGTATTTTTTCAACAACGGCCTTCATATCCCAGGGAGCCAAAAATTGTCCCTTTTTTATATTAATAGGCTTACCGGTTTTTGCTGCTGCCAGAATTAAATCGGTTTGGCGGCAGAGAAAAGCAGGAATTTGTATTATATCCAGTGTTTCCGATACGATCGGTATATCTTCCTTGCAATGAACGTCAGAAAGTATCAATACATCCAATCGCTTTTTAATATCAGCAAGAATCCTTATTCCCTCTTTAAGGCCTGGTCCCCTGTATGAATGAACGGATGTTCGGTTTGCCTTATCATATGATGCCTTAAAAATAAAAGGCATGTTTTTTATTTGAAAAAAGGTCTTTAATTCTTCTGCTAATTTCAAACAACTCTCAAAGCTTTCTATAACGCATGGACCAGCGATGAAAATCAGGGGCAAGCCTTGCCCTATAGACAAATTCTTAATATGCATCATTTTACAGAAAGTATCAGGATCAAACTCATAGGAGAATAGGGTAAAATAACGATTACGTACTATAAATAACAATTCGTTATGTGTCAACATAATATACCTGTTTTAAAAATCCATTATTGGATTGCTCTCTAAAAAAACTGAAATTTTTCTCAAATACTAGGTAAGTCAAAAAATTAATTGCTACCTGTCTGTTCTCTGTGTAGAATAACGACCTGTGAACTTTGAATTCACCTATCAAATTACGAAAAGAATTTCGTGGTTAATGATAAACTTTTGAACAAACGAAAAACTTGATTCTCACGAAAACTCTTATTTATACCTTAAATAATATAAAGAGAATAATGAACACTTACCCATTTTATTACTTTTACATGAAGAGGATAACCACATGAAGAATAAAATATTTCTATATATTTTTGTATTATGCAGTATATCTTCTCCGGTATTTGGGCAATTTTATGATTACGAATCCCCTGAGATCAGGTTAAAAACTGGTCTACCGAACATATTTGTTGTAGAAAGTGTCCGGCAAATATCAGATAGCGAACAGGAATCTATGTTAAATATCAGTGTAAGTGTGAAGAAAGGAAGGATTGAATCGGTAGGTAAAGAGGGAGGATTCTGGATAGTGACTGTACGAACAAGCAGTAAAGAGGCCTCTACCTATCTGGTAAAGGAGAGCCAATTTAAAATTGTAGGAGAGGAATCAAAAAAAGTTATCATCAATGCCATTCATTGGAAAGATGGAAACTAAAACATCTATGAAAGTATTTTTTATAGGGGCAGGGCCAGGTGACCCTGAATTGCTCACAATTAAGGGACTCAAGGCTATTCAACATGCAGGCTACTGTATTTACGCAGGCTCTCTCGTAAATGCAGAATTACTGAAACATCTTCCGATGCATGCAAAGATATATGATTCTTCATGTATGAGCTTGGAGGATATGGTGGTTCTCTATAAAGAAGCAATGGAACAAAATACGGATGTCGTAAGGATACATTCAGGAGACCCGTCGATTTATGGTGCAATACAGGAACAAATGCATGCACTGGATGAGCTAGGAATTCCGTATGAGGTTATTCCGGGAGTCAGCTCCTTTATTGCTGCTGCCGCAGTTTTAAGGCAGGAATTAACCCTCCCAGGCATTACACAAACCATTGTAATTACTCGTATGGAGGGAAAAACCCCTATTCCTGAAAAAGAGCACTTGAGTGCCTTAGCAGCCGCAACTCCTACGCTCTGTATTTTTTTGAGTATTGATAAAATTGAAGAAATCGTAAAGATATTGTCGTCCCATTATAGCAATGATTGTCCGGTTGCTGTCGTTTATAAAGCGACCTGGCCTGATCAAAAAATTATCCGTTCAAAATTATCGGATATTGCTGAAAGGGTTAAGCAGGAATCTATAAAAAAGACAGCACTTATCATTGTTGGAAGAGTATTAGAAAAAGAATTTAACAGATCTGTATTATACAGTTAAGATGGAAAAGACTACACCAGCTGGGACAATTTTTGTTCCGTAGTTGCATTTCCAAAATGAGACATTTAGCGCATGCATCAATAAACATTCTTATTTTATAAAAACATTATTTTCAAAATAATCCAGAAAATACTTGATTCAGAAGCTCATTTAATGTATTCTACCCCCAAACTTAGCGTACCTTATATAAACTATTTTTGAAAGGAGGTTATTGGATGAATAAGCAGGAGTTAGTTGAAATGGTGGCGAAGGAATGTGAGATGTCAAAGGCTAACGGGGAAAAGGCAGTAAATGCTGTTTTAAATGGTATAAAAACTGGTGTTAAAAAAAATAAAGAAGTCAGACTGATTGGATTTGGTAGTTTCACGATAAAAGCAAGAAAAGCACGAAAAGGCCGTAACCCACAAACAGGCGCTACAATTAATATCAAAGCAAGCAAAGCGATAAAATTTACTCCCGGACAGGATTTTAAAAATATCGTAAATAAGTAATCGATTCGCTATTAAAATATATAAACAAAAAAGCAGGCTTTAGTGCCTGCTTTTTTATTGCCTGAAATAACATTCTTTATGCCTTCTCCGGAGAAGTCTCCACAGGTTCCAGGGTTTGCTGTCTGCGAACAACCCTACGCTCGTTTTCAGTAAGAAGCTTTTTCCTTAATCGAAAGGTTTTTGGAGTAATCTCTACTAGCTCATCATCCTCGATATATTCTAAAGCCATTTCCAACGAGAATTCTCTGGGTGGAGGAAGTTTAATACCTTTTTCTGCAGTAGCACACCGGATATTAGTAGCCTTTTTTGCCCTGATGACATTCACGGTAATATCGTTCTGCTCACAATGTTCACCTACAATCATCCCTTCGTACACTTGATCGCTTGGCTTTACGAACATTATACCCCTATCCAACAATCCATCTAGAGCATAAGTAGTTGCCTCACCTGTCGCCATAGAAATTAACACACCTTGTATCCGATGAGCAATATCGCCCTTATAAGGCTCGTAATCATAAAAATTATGGTACATTACAGCTTCACCACGGGTAGAACTTAAGATGCGGTTTCTCAGGCCAATTAAACCACGGGATGGTACCTTAAATTCAAAATGGGTTATATCCTTATCGGTATCCATACTAAGCATCTCTCCCTTCCGGGCACCTAATAAGGAGATAACTTGTCCTTCATATTCTTTCGGCACATCGATAACAACATATTCTATAGGTTCCGCCTTTTCCCCTTTTAGTTCCTTAAAAATTACCTTAGGCTTTGAAACCTGCATTTCATAACCTTCCCGCCGCATATTTTCAATCAATACAGATAGATGCAAAAGCCCGCGCCCTGAAATCCGGAATGCGTCTGGTGTCTCCGTATCTTCCACTTTAAGAGCTACATTCGAACGAAGTTCTCTATAAAGCCTCTCTCTCAAGTTTCGGCTGGTCACATATTTGCCATCCCGACCACTAAAAGGAGAATTATTGACAGAAAATATCATGGAGAGCGTTGGTTCATCGATACTAATTTTTGGCATTGCTTGCGGGTTCTCAAGAGATGCAATCGTATCACTAATGTCAATATTCTCAATCCCGGTTATAGCAACGATATCGCCAGCGCTAGCCGATTTTGTAGTTTGTCTTCCTAGCCCTGTAAAGGTAAATAGTTCTACCACTTTATGCACTGTTTGTTTACCATCTTTATCAATTCTCGTAACTTGCTGACCTGCATTAATACTACCCATGAATATTCTACCAATACCAATTCGACCAACATAATCATTATAATCTAATGAGGTTATTTGCATTTGCAGCGATCCGTTAGGGTCACCATTGGGCTTGGGAACATAGTGTAAAATAGCATCAAGTAACGGGGTAATATCCTTATTAGCTTCTTCCAGAGATAATTTTGCAAAACCTTCACGTCCGCTAGCATAAAGCACCATAAAATCCAACTGTTCATCAGTTGCATTCAGCTCGACAAAGAGATCAAAGACCTCATTCAACACTTCTACACAACGGGCATCGGGTCTATCAATCTTATTGATCACCACAAGAGGCCTTAAATTATAACTCAGTGCTTTACGAAGTACAAATCTTGTCTGAGGCATAGTTCCTTCAGCTGCATCTACCAGCAATAAGACACCGTCAGCCATCTTAAGAACACGCTCCACTTCTCCGCCGAAATCAGCATGTCCGGGGGTATCAATAATATTAATCTTTACCCCTTTATAATTAATAGCAGTATTCTTTGCTAAAATGGTAATACCCCGCTCACGTTCGAGATCATTGGAATCCATGATTCTCTCTACATTCTGTATCTGCTGATTGGCCCGGAATGTGCCGCTCTGTTTAAGCAATTGATCAACAAGGGTGGTCTTACCATGGTCAACGTGGGCAATAATTGCCACATTACGTATATCATCTCTTACTAACTGTGTCATGTTATTCCTCAAATATACCACATAATAATGCAACTAATCCGTAAAATTGCATATAAATAAAAAAAGCCGCAACGAAAAATCGTAGCGGCTTTACAAATATCATAGTAAATTATTAAGCCTACAACTACGCTACATAAAACGCTTTAAATTATTACAAATAAAATCTTTTTTGTCAATAAAAATACAGAGAGCTTGTGGTATTAAACATCTCTGGTATATTATTCTCTTATTACCTATGCATATGAATTCAGATCATCACTTAATACATTTTCATGAGACGTTACGCTAGCCAAAAGAACATGTGAGAATATCTGAAAATACCTTGAAAATAACCACCTTTTACCTTGCCCTGCATATTTATAATTATTAATATATAATTATGGTAATAGTCGCAGGAATTGATATCGGTTCAACTACCACAAAGGTAGTAATAATGCGGGACAACACGGTCCTTGGCTCAAGGCTCTCCTCCACGGGAGCTAATTGCAAAAGAACGGTAAAACAGCTACTCAGTAATGTGTTAGAAGAACATCATCTAAAAGAAGAAGAAGTCCAATATACTGTGGCCACAGGGTACGGACGCAGGATGATCTGTAGCAATGAGATTGTCACCGAAATAACGGCCAACGCGAGAGCAGCTAAATGGCTCATGCATGAAAAACAAATTGTAAAAACCATTATAAATATTGGCGGACAGGATTGTAAAGTAATCGCATTAGATAACAATGGCATAATGTTGGATTTTGCAATGAATGATAAATGTGCCGCTGGAACAGGTCGATTTTTGGAGGTTATGAGCCGAATCCTTGAGGTAGAATTAGATGAATTGGGTACATTATCTCAAAAGGCAGAGGATATACCACCCATAAATAGCTTATGCACAGTTTTTGGCGAGTCTGAGGTTATTTCCTTATTATCACAAGGAAGACAGGTACCTGATATAATTGCGGGTATCCACAAATCAATTGCTAAGAGGGTAGGCGCTATGGTTAAGAAAATTGGTATCAGAGAAGCTGTATTTTTCGATGGAGGTCCTGCCTTTAATCAAGGATTGAAGATTGCATTGGAACAGGAATTGGGAGTCAAACTGCATATCCCATCTGACCCACAAATTACTACAGCGTTAGGCGCAGCAATTATTGCTTACGAGCATTTTCTCAGGAAATCAAAGTAACAGGATTCTGCTATAAAAAGAGAAGATATTCTTTAAAAAGTCTATCTAATCACTACGTTTCTTCAAAAGTCTTTCCTCGTACTTTACCACAGTATCCTCTTGTTCCATAGTTTCAACTGAACCTGGTCTTCTTGTACGTACTTCCAGAATAGCTTTCCTCGCACTGCAACCTTTATTTACAAGGTAACAGGCTAACATAGTTCCTGTTCTACCAGCTCCAGCGTCACAATGAACAACAATCTTTTTCTTAGAAGATATAAGATTATTTACGAAATATAAGAATTCATCGATTTGTTCCTGAGTTGGTGATGTAAAATCAGCCACAGGAATATGTTTATATTCAAACCCAAACTCTTCTATTAAAGTTTTATGAAGCGGTACCTCCGTTAAGGAAACTATCGCTTCAATTCCATTATCTTTCAGGAATTCAAGATCTGTTACTATCGATATAGGTCTCCCCATACCGGCAATTTCGTCTTTTATCAGCCAACTAAAATTTCTAGGCATTGGTATCATTTAAAATATTGTTAAGCATTTCTCGGACTATTTCTAATGGCAAACCAACCGCATTTGTATAGCTACCACCCTGAATAGCATATGCACCGGCCTTGTCTAATGGTTCACCTGTTTGAATATATGCATCAATTTCCTCTTCAGTTATATGCCTAATTTTAATATATGTTCTTCCAATTCGCAATAATTTCTTTTTTAATGGCATATTTATTATGCATATACCCGATAGAACATCGTGCTCTGTACCACTCAGCATTGAAAGCATTCTTTTAGCATCATAGACATCTTTCGGTTTACCTAAAATAGCACCCTTACATGAAATAATGGTATCAGCAGCAATAATAATGGCATCGTCTACTCTTTTGGCAACATCATTTGCTTTTAGAAATGCAAGATTCTGAACCAGATCTGATGGTAAAATATCGCAGCAGACATCTTCTTCTATTTCATGCGGTATAATATCAAACTTATATCCTAATAATTTCAGCAAGGCAATCCGCCTTGATGAATTTGAGGCAAGCACAAAGCGTCTTTTCTGCATAATCTCCCTTGAATAAAAAACCCTCCTACTAAAGTACTTAGCAGGAGGGTAAGAGAATTGTTTATTTTAAAAATTAATACAGCGGCCCTTTTATTAAGCCGTGATGACTTCAGGCTTAACTTCTTCATCTATGCGTGTCTGACCTTCAACTAATTCAAAAATCACGCGGGATGCATTATCATTCAGTCTTCTTCCCAATAATCGTAATTTTCTATCCTTTCCTTCCATTTTATACTCAAGCACAGGCACCTTACCCACACTACTACCGGATAATACTCCTAACCGGGTACCGGATAACTTTAATATTCTTGTATATCCACCATTTCGATTCATGTACCCTTGAATGATACTTCCTGCTTCACGCCATTGTCCTTCTCCAAAAAGCTTTTCTACTACATCAGCATTTCCTAGTTTTGAGAGAACCTGACGATAGCAATGAACATATCCAGGTCTATCTGTATTCTTCTTTAATAACCCTTTCTTAACAATAGTAATAATTTTTTCAGCAAAAGATTTTGTCTCTTTTGCCTTTTCAAGTGTTGTTATGATTCTACCATATATAAAAAGGCTATTAGTAATATTCTGCCTTAACGCCTTTCTATGAGCAGAAGTCCTCGATAAGTGTCTTCCTCTCATTCCGTGTCTCATGGAATTATCCTTTCCCCTTTTCCATTTGTTTAGCTGCCACAGGCATTCCGATTGTTAAATTCAGCTGTGTTAATTTTTTCTTTACTTCTTTCAGTGTTGTTTTACCAAAATTCTTAATCTCGAGAAGTTGTTCTTCTTTTTTTGAAACGAGATCACCAACTGTTAAGATATTTGCAGTCTCAAGGCAATTTGATGCCCTTACTGATAAATCTAATTCAGTTATTGGAATACTAAGCTTTTTATTAAGTTCTTCCTCTGATATTTCGGGAACAGATTCAATTCCCATCCTTTTTTCGACTTGTTGTAATTCTCTCCCAATTTCAAAATACTGCACAAATGGATTTAAATGTTTTCTGAGAATCTTAGCAGCTTCAACAAGAGCCATCTCTGGAGAAACTACACCATTTGTCCATATTTCCATAATAAGTCTATCATAATTTGTTCTTCTGCCTACACGTGTTTCTTCAATAGCATAACGAACATTTCTAACAGGAGAAAACATAGAATCTAAAGCTATTAATCCAATTTCCTGCTCTTCAGATTCATTTTCTTCAGCGGTCACATATCCACGCCCTTTTTGTACCTGCATTTCTACGCTAAAATCTACATCCTCTGAGAGTGTTGCAATGTGCAGATCTTCATTTATAACCTCTACATTATCATCAGTAATAATATCTTTTGCTTTTACTTCGCCCTTCTTATTTGCCTCAATTCTTATCAATTTCGACTGATCCGTATGTAACTTAACAACGAGATTTTTTATATTCAACATTATATCTGTCACATCTTCAACAATGCCTGGAATATAAGTAAACTCGTGACTTATATTATTTATTTTGACAGATACAACAGCACATCCCTCTAACGAAGAGAGTAAAATTCTACGTAAGCTATTTCCTATTGTATGCCCAAAACCGCGCTCAAAAGGAGCTGCTATAAATTTACCATATTTATCGGTCAAAGTCTCTTTTTCCACATCCATACGGATTGGAAGTTCAAGACCTCTCCACCTTATTCGCATATTCTCCCCCTAATCCAATTAATAAGGGATTTTAAAATAAAATAAACCATTCGGCTTCAATAATATTAATGAGAAAATAAACTCCTGTGAGGCTATAATAATATTTGCTGAATTTACAACTTATGGAATGAAATGAACCGGCTAACCGTATTTATTTAGAACACAGTTCGACAATTAATTGTTCCTGAATAGGAACAGAAATATCGTCCCTCGTAGGGAGCTGTGTCACCACAGCCTCTAAGGTATCTTTTCTAAATTCTATCCAAGCAGGGGCATTTCGGCCTTTAACAAATTCAATATTCGATTTTATAATGTTTAGGCTCGATTCATCATTCTTCGGTTTTATAATATCCCCAGCCTTTACAAGATATGAGGCTATGTCTACCTTTTTATCATTCACGCTTATGTGGCCATGTTGTATAATTTGTCTACCTTGCTTTCTTGAAATAGCAAAAGAGACCAAATATAAAACATTATCTAATCTTCTCTCGAATATATTTAAAAGGTTTTCGCCTGTATTTCCCTTTTGTTTTTCAGCTTTTTTATAATAATTTTGAAACTGCCTTTCCAAAATTCCATAAAAACGCTTTATTTTTTGCTTTTCTCTAAACTGAATACCGTATTTTGATAACTTACCTCTACCCCAGGTAAATTGACCAGGAGGATACTTGCGTTTTGAGATTGCGCATTTTACTGTATCACACCTGATTCCTTTCAGGAATAATTTTTCACCCTCTCTTCTACACAATCTGCATTGTGGACCTACATATCTTGCCATATCGTTCCTTTCTCGAACCTCATTTTAAACTTATGTAAATCATGCTTATACTCTGCGTTTTTTTCTTGGCCGACAACCATTATGGGGAAGCGGTGTTACATCCTCAATCGCCTTCAAATTCAATCCTGAAGACTGAATTGCTGTAATAGCAGATTCTCTGCCGGGGCCTGGGCCCTTCACTCTAATTTCAATTTCCTGAACCCCATATTTTTTAGCTTTTTCAGCAGCGCTCGATGCTGCCTTCTGAGCAGCAAATGGAGTGCTCTTGCGCGATCCTTTGAAACCTACCGTACCAGCACTTGCCCAGCATATTGTTTCACCATTAACATCTGATATTGTAACATAGGTATTATTAAATGTTGCCTTAATATTCGCAATTGCTCGTGTAACATTATGTCTTGCCTTTTTCTTTACCGCAGTTGACATGATTAACTCTATTCCTCAAAATAAAAAAATTCTAACTTATTGAATTAAGAAATTTTCTTAACGTAATTCATATCCGCTAAAATAATCTTGTAAAATAAACTCGGTATGAAACATTTCATCCAAATTTTTATATTTATCCATATTATATTTTTTACTACCCTTTTTTCTACGGGCTATGATCATGAGATTTTTTGGGGTAAACTTAGGAGAAGTTACTTCCGTAAACTTCACATAGTAACCGGCTCCTGTCAAAAACTGCGCCCTTAAGGCCTCTGTTAAAATATCAGCAAAACGATATCTTAAAAGCCCAAAATCAGTTATATTCACTAAGGGGTGACCTATTTTTAAACGATTTCTTATTTGATTTTGGCAGCAAGGAACAACTGCAATATATTTAGCACCTAATTTAATCCCCTTAGCGATGGCCTCGTCTGTAGCTATATCGCACGCATGCAGCGCGATCACAATATCAACAGGCTTTTCAATTTGAACATTGATAATCCTATCGTTGATAAAATGCATATTTTGGTAACCAAGGTTATCTTTTGTCTGATTACATTTTTTTATAAGTATCTGATTAATATCTACCCCATAAAAGATTGTATTTATGGAAAACCGCTTTGAGAGAATATAATTGATGGCAAAAGATAAGTAGGACTTACCACATGAGCACTCAAGAAACACAACTTCTTTATCGATTTGATACGTTTGAATGATCTGTATAATTTGCTCACAAAAACCTACAACCTCATTAAATTTCTTTACATCACGATCATCGCCGGCTTGTTCAATATTCAAGGCTATAGCGTTCAGAAATTCTTTACTAGATCTCAATTCTTTCGCTATAGCTTCTTTATCCTCCATAAAAATCTCTTTCAGCATCCTTTATTTTAGCCAGGAAAGCATATCATTAACCTAATTCTTTCACGCTCTTCTTCCCGGCTACCGTCTTCTTACGACCTTTTCTGGTACGTGCATTTGTTTTTGTCCTTTGACCTCTAACCGGTAAACCGATTTTATGCCGTATTCCACGATAACAACTGATACTTTTCATGCGTGCAATATTCTGCATTTCCTGCCTGCGCAACTGACCTTCTGTAGCAAAGCTCTTCTCGATGTACCCGCTTATCATACTTAACTGATCTTCATGAAGATCCTTTGCGCGTATATTCTCATCGATATTAATATCTTTTAATATCTTTTCAGATAAAGCCTTTCCAATTCCGTAAATATAGGTAAGTGAAATAACTATTCTTTTATCTGCTGGAATGTCCGTTCCTGCAATTCTCGGCATTCATCAATCCTTTCTTAATGTGTTGTAAAATCAAACTTAATATATATAAACTATCCTTGCCTTTGCTTATGGCGGGGATTGGTGCAAATTACTCGAACAATCTTTTTTCGTCTTATTATTTTACAATTTTCACAGATTCTCTTTACAGAAGACCTAACTTTCATAATTTATTATTCCTACGTAACTAAAAATTATCAAATTTATATTAGACTTGCCTATAAATAATTCTACCTTTATCAAGATCATAAGGAGACATTTCAATGGTTACTTTATCACCAGGCAATATCTTAATAAAATGCATCCTCATCTTTCCAGAGACATGCGCGAGCACCTTATGGCCATTCTGCAACTCTACCCAGAACATTGCATTGGGAAGCGCCTCTTTTACAGTCGCCTCAACTCTTATTGGTTCTTCTTTTGCCATATTAAAAGCAACTTTATAAATAGTTTTCCTATTGTGTTAGAATATCCGCCCCATCTTCAGTTACAACGATCGTGTGTTCAAAATGGGCAGATAGTTTTCTATCCTTAGTTACTACTGTCCATTTATTACTTAAAACCTCGGTATCACACTTACCCATGCATATCATAGGCTCAATAGCAATAGTTACTCCAGGCATTAAAATCTCATCTGTTTCTAGTAATGATTTGCTCACAAAATTAGGTACTTGTGGATCCTCATGCATACATCTGCCAATTCCATGACCGGTATAGTTCCTTACAACAAAGAAACCATTCTTTTCCACATATTCTTGTATTGTTCTTGAGATTAAAGATAACTTTTCATTTGCTCTTGTGATTTCAATCGCTAAACTAAGCGACTTTTCACATACATCAAGGAGTTTTTTTGCCTCTAAACTAATCTCTCCTATAGGCATCGTAATTGCTGCATCTGCAATATATTTACGATAACCAACCCCTACATCTACGCTAAGAATATCACCATTTCTTAATTTCCTTTGATCCGGTACACCATGAACAACTTCCTCGTTTATCGAAGTACAGATGCTTTTCGGAAATCCTCGATAACCTTTAAAAACCGGTACACCGCCTTGGCTTATAATATATTTTTCAAGCTCAGAATTTAAATAATCTGTTGTTACATCTTGCTTTGCGATCTCTTTAACTAACCTCAGCGCATCTGCAGTAATTCTCCCGGCAGCCCTCATTAATTCAATTTCTCGAGGAGATTTCCTCACTATCAATTCAATTTACTCCAATGCCAAGTATTTTTTTTCAGACAAAGTATCAATAGTATCTAATATATTTTTTGTAATTACTTCTATACGTGCGTCGCTTTGAATCTCTTTTAAGATACCATTCTTCCTATAATAAGCTATCAAATCCTCAGTTTGTTCACGGTAAACCCTTAATCTTTCTAGCACCGTTTCAGGTTTATCATCTGCTCGCTGATTGAGAAAACCACCGCATTTATCACAAAATCCATCTCTTGTCGACGGAACGTACGTTACATGATAATTTGAGCCACAACTACCGCAAATTCTTCTCCCAGATAGACGAAGGACAATGCTTTCTTTGGAGACGGCAAAATGAAAAACGAGATCTAGTTTGTTTCCAAGTTCTTTTAACATTTCATCTAACACTTTTGCTTGAGATAAAGTTCTTGGGAATCCGTCTAAAATAAATCCGTTTGTGCAATCATTTTTCAAAATACGATCTTTAATAATATCAACGACGATCTGGTCAGGTACCAACAACCCCTTCTCAATATAATACCGTGCTTTTATACCTGTATCGGTACCTATCTCCACAGCTTCTCTTAACAAATTTCCGGAAGATATATGGGGCACCTTCTTCTCTTTAGAAATATTTTGTGCCTGAGTTCCTTTACCAGCTCCCGGAGGTCCAAGAAAGACGATCCTCATCCCATCCGTCCTCTAATTCTTGTGCCTCCACTTAAAAATCCACTATATTGCCTCATAATCATATGGGACTCAATCCTTTGCACCATATCAAGCGCCACTCCTACAATAATCAGCAATCCTGTACCACCGTAAAAGCCAGCTATAGCACGATTAAGCTCAAAACCTCCGGCAACAAGTTTAGGCAAGATCGCAATTAATGCTAAAAAGGCCGCCCCAGCCAGCGTAATCTTACCCATAATACTTTCTAAGTATTCTGCTGTTCTGTGTCCAGGCCTGATTCCTGGAATAAAACTTCCATAATCTTTCATATTATTAGACATTTCTTTAGGATTGAATTGTATAGCGGTCCAAAAGTAACAAAAGAAAGTTATAAGAAGTATGTAAAGTATAACATAAATTACGCCGCCTTGCAATATATCCGATAAACGAGAAGTCATCCAATAACCAACTGTTCCAGGATCTAGCCTTGCTTGTATGCCTTGCATAATTGCAGCCGGAAAAATCAACAGAGACTGAGCAAATATAATAGGCATTACACCTGCTTGATTCACTCTAAGCGGCAAAAAATGCCTTTGCCCGCCATACACCTTTCTTCCCCGTGTATGTTTTGCCTGCTGAACAGGTATTCTCCTTTGACCTTGTGTGATATATACAACACCACCAACAATCGCTAAGAACATACCTAAAAGGACAAGTAATTTCACAATACCAATCTGATGCTCTGCCGGAGTTACAGAGAATGTAAAGTTTTGTATAACTTGAGAGAAAGCCCACGGTAAACGTTCAATAATACCGACCATAATTACGATCGATATTCCACTCCCAATTCCGTGCTCTTCTATTTGCTCACCTATCCACATGAGCGTCATTGTTCCCGTAGTCAAAAGAAGCGCTGCCATCATTTGAAATCCAATACCCTGCAGATAGACAGGGATAACCGGCACTCCATTAAATTCTACGGTATAAAGTGTCCTCGTCATCACAAACGCCTGAAATAAGCAAAGCCCAACTGTTGCAAGGCGAGTATACTGATTAATTTTCTTCCTTCCTACCTCTCCCTCTTTTTGTAGTTTTTCCAGATATGGTATTACGCCAACCAGCAACTGGAATATAATAGACGCACTTATATAGGGCATAACACCTAAGCCGAAAATAGCACCTGAGGTCAACGCACCGCCTGCAAACATATCAACTAATCCTAGCAACTGTCCAACCCCAGTCTGCGTAAACTGGTGAAAATATGACTTCAATACTGTCGTATCAATTCCTGGTATAGGGATATAGACACCAACACGGCATAATGCTATTAAACCGAGGGTTATAAGTACTTTTTTTCTTAATTCCGGAATTCTGAAAATGTTTCCAAATTGTTCAATCATGATAAGATCTTTGCTTCTCCACCTGCTGCCTTAATCTTTTCTAAAGCAACTTTGCTAAATTTATTTGCAATAACTGTTAAAGGATTTTTTATTTCACCCTCACCCAAAACCTTTACACCATCCAAAACTTTCCTGATCAACCCCGCGTCTTTCAACTTCCCGAAGTCCACAATTGTATCTTTTTCAAACTGTGCGATGTCTTTTATATTGATTATTGCATACCTTTTTTTAAATGGATTATTGAAACCTCTTTTTGGCAAACGGCGGAATAGAGGAGTTTGTCCTCCTTCAAATTGAATCTTCGTTTCATTACCAGATCTGGCTGTTGCCCCTTTGCCACCCCTGCCAGAGGTTTTTCCTATGCCTGAACCCCTACCACGGCCTACTCTTTTTTTACGTTTTCTATAAAAAGGTATCGCTTTTATATCAGTAAGATTCATTCTATCTTTACTCCTCTTAATTCTTCAACTTCCTGCTTTGTCCTTAAAGCCTTTAATCCCATTAATGTCGCTTTCGCCACATTAAGAGGATTTCTCTTACCATAACATTTTGTTAATATATTTTTAATCCCTACTGACTCAAGTACAGCGCGGGAAGATGCACCAGCCTTAATGCCAGTTCCCGGCAAAGCTGGCTTTAAAAAAATACTTGCGGCTTTGTATTTTCCCCACATCAAATGGGGTATAGTATCACCAATAAGAGGAATTTTAACCATTTCTTTTTTTGCCTCTTTAACTGCTTTGCTTACAGCATTTGGCACTTCACGAGCCTTACCAAAACCAATGCCAACACTCCCTTTTTTATCACCTACAACAACAAGGGCACTAAAGCTCATAGATTTTCCACCCTTAGTTACTGTAGTACATCGGTTGATTCTCACAACCGTTTCTTCTAATTTTACAGGTTCTTCGATACGTCCCAAATGAATCTCCTTGCAAGAATCAAATATTTAGAAATCTAAATTATGCTTCCTAGCACTTTCCGCTAAAGCTTTTATCCTGCCGTGATATTTATAACCACCTTTATCAAAAACAACTTTTGTAATACCTTGACTCCTCGCTTCATCAGCAATCATTTTTCCCACAATCTCCGCAGCTTTAACATTTCCCCCATACCCAACCTGCGATTTAATATCAGCAGTTTGTGTAGAAACTGATACTAAAGTTTTTCCATCGACATCATTGATAATCTGGCAATAAATATGTTTCAAACTGCGATAAACACTTAAACGCGGCCTTTCACTAGTTCCAAACACCTTTCTTCTGACTCTATAATGACGTCTTGTTCTTTTATGCAATTTTTCTTTTATAAGATCCATAGTTAAAACCTATAAATAAGATATCCTAGGCTGCGCCTGATGTTAACGCTTTTCCAGCCTTTCTTCTAATAATTTCATCCTCATATTTAATACCCATCCCTTTATATGGCTCGGGTGGTTTCATCCCTCTGATTACAGCGGAAAACTGCCCCACTAATTGCTTATCAGAACCTGAAATCGTCATTTTAGCAGGATTCGTCGGGTTCTTGATATCTACCTTTAATCCTTTTGGTATTTCTAATTGGATAGGATGCGTATAACCAAGCGATAATACAAGATCTTTACCCTGCACCTTAGCAGTATATCCAAGCCCTACGATCTCAAGATTTTTAGAATAACCGACAGTAACACCTGTAACCATATTTGCAATAAGTGCACGTGTCAAACCATGCAATGCTTTATAACGTTTTTCATCTGATGGTCTATTTACAAGTATTTGCTTAGCTTCCTGATTATATGTTATCGTAATATCATCATGAAAAGTTTGACTTAGCTTCCCTTTTGGTCCTTCAATATTAAGGGTATTATTGTTGACTGATATTTTTACCTCTTTTGGAATTTTTACTGGTTGTTTTCCTATACGTGACATATAAAACCCTCTATTAACAAAAACTACTTAGTATACAACACAAAGAAGTTCACCACCGACTTTTAATTTTTTACAATCTTTATCACTAAGAACTCCTTTTGATGTAGAATATACAGCCGTTCCAATCCCACCAAATATCCTGCCAATATTGCTTACTTTTATATAAGCTCGCCTGCTCGATTTACTCACTCTTTCAAGCTTATTGATAAGTTGTTGCTTTAGTGGACCATACTTAAGATACACTCTAATCATATTTTTATTGCTAGTAATTGAAACCTCTTTAAACTCTTTAATGAAACCTTCATTTTTTAATACTTTTAATATTTCTAATTTTATCTTAGAAAATGGTATATCAACCGCCTCATATCGATTCTTATTTGCATTTCTAATACGAGTAAGCATATCAGAAATAGGATCCGTCATAGACATTCTTTTATTCCTTACTTTAACACGACCTGAATTATCAATTAATTTTTTACCAACTCGCCTTCTTTACCCCAGGAATCTCACCCTTGGAGGCTAAATTTCTAAAACAAATTCTACAGATTTGAAACTTACGATAATAAGCTCTCCTTCGCCCGCATAAATTACATCTATTATATCTTCTTGTCTTATATTTAGGCTCTTTTCTCGATTTTTCGATCAAACATTTCCTTGCCATTCATACTCCTTATTCTAACCTTAAAGGCATCCCTAATAATTTTAATAATTCGTAAGATTGTTCATTGGAATTACCGGTAATAACTAAAGTAACATCCATACCTTGCACAAATTCAATTGTATCAATGTTAATCTCAGGAAACACATTTAACTCTGTAAGACCTAGTGTATAATTTCCTCTGCCATCGAATGATTTTGAGGGGAGACCTCTAAAATCTTTTATTCTTGGTAACACAATACTAATTAGACGGTCCAAAAACTCAAACATCATCTTTCCACGGAGAGTTACCTTGCATCCAATAGGTTGATCCTCACGAAGTTTAAAACCAGATATTGCCTTCTTCGCTTTTGTAATAAGTGGTTTTTGACCAGTAATTAATGATAAATGTTTTACAGCTTCTTCAATAATTTTCTTATTATCGACTGCTTTACCCAGACCCATATTAATAACAATCTTCTGTATCTTAGGCACTGAAAATCTATTTTTATATTGAAACTTATTAATTAATTGTGGTACTACTTCTTCTTGATATTTTTGTAATAATCTCACCATTTTTAAAATCCCAAAAATCATTCAGCCGATAATATTTCAAACCCGCAATAAGCACAAACACGAAGCTTATTCCCATTCTCCAGGACCTTCTTCTTTGTCCGTACACCTTTTCCATTTTTTCCGCAGCTTTTATTTTGACAAACAGGTAATATATTCGATACAGCAATAGAAGCCTCTTTTTGCATTCTACCACCTTGAGGATTCTTTTGACTAGGCTTTGTGTGTTTGTAAACCAAGTTTACCCCTTTTATTACAACCCGTTTTTTATCCCGTAAAACTTTCATTATTCGTCCGGTTTTACCGGCTTCATTACCAGACATAACAGCAACTAAATCATTCTTACAAACATGCATAAAATTCTCCGTAGGTATGTGTGTTCTTATTTTATTTATTCTGAGACTATTTACACTACCTCAGCGGCTAGTGATATAATTTTCATAAAATTCTTTTGTCTTAATTCTCTGGCAACAGCACCGAATATACGTGTTCCTCTCGGATTTCCATCATTATCAATAATAACAATCGCATTCTTATCAAATTTCAAATACGAACCATCATCTCTCCGTATATTTTTTCTTGTACGCACAACAACTCCCTTTACAACATCCCCTTTTTTCACAACTCCATCAGGTATTGCCTTTTTAACAGCAGCAACTATAATATCACCAACCGTTGCGTATTTTCTACTTGTCCCCCCTAACACTTTTATGCATTTGGCTTTCTTAGCTCCACTGTTATCTGCAATCTCTAATTTTGTCTGTTCCATTATCATTATAGGAAACTCCCCTGTTATCTCATAATATAGTAATCTTATTTTGTTATAATCCTGACTAATTTTGTAGTTTTTGTTTTACTCAACGGTCTTGTTTCGATAATCTCTACCTTATCACCTATCTTTGCCTGATTATTTTCGTCATGAGTCTTATAGAACGAGGCCCTTTTTATATACTTACCATATTTTTTGTGCTTCAGAAGATTCACTACTTCAACTACTATAGTCTTCTGCATCTTATTCCCAACTACTGTTCCTATTATTTTTCTTCTCTTACCTCTTTTATCATCGCGCTCCATTTTAAACCTACTCCTTTTCACCGAGATGCTTATGTGCATAAGAATCCATTTCTCTTAATATGGTCAACAACCTTGCAATGCTTTTCCTAACACTCATTTTTTGAGCCGGATTTCTCGTCTCACCTGCTTGCCATTGAAATTTAATATTCAATAATTCACGCCTGCTAGCATCAACTTCTTCCAAAATTTCTTGTCTTGATTTACTTCTAATTTCACTAGCTTTCAAACTATTTTTCTCCTTTGTACGAGCCTTACTTTAACTGGCATTTTATGGGCCATTCTATTAAAGGTTTGCCTCGCTATTTCCTCATTTATACCACTAAGCTCATAGAGAATAGTCCCTGGTTTAACAACAGCTACCCATAATTCTGGTTCTCCTTTACCTTTACCCATACGGGTCTCTATAGGTTTGGATGTAACAGATTTATGAGGAAAAACCCTTATGGTTAACTTTCCTTCTCTAGGAAGCGAATGTGAAGCGGCCACCCTTCCAGCCTCAAGCTGTTGAGCACTAATCCACCCTGGCTCTAAAGATTGTAAACCGAATTCACCAAAAGCAACAGTATTACATCTTGTGGCATTTCCTTTAATTTTCTGCCTTTGCGACTTCCTGTACTTCACCCTCTTTGGCATCAGGCGCATATTTCTTCTCCTTCTCGGAACTAATTAATCCTTTATAAATCCATACCTTAACTCCAATCACACCATATGTTGTCTTGGCTTCAGCAAAACCATAATCAACATCAGCCCTCAACGTATGTAAAGGTATACTTCCAGATGTCATCTTTTCAGTCCTCGCAATCTCAGCACCACCCAATCTACCAGATACTTGGAGTTTCACACCTTTCGCACCTGCATCAAAAGAAGCTTCCATTGCTTTTTTCATAGTTCTTCTAAAAGCTGCACGCTTCACTAGCTGCTCAGCTATATTTTCAGCGACAAGCTGCGCATACAACTCAGGCTTATTAATTTCTTTTATTTTAATAACAACATCTCGGTTTATAAGTTTTTGTATCTCGTCTTTGAGCTTGTCAACCTCAGCACCCTTCCTCCCAATAATTAATCCAGGACGGGCTGTATGTAACGTTATTTTCGCATCTTGACGAGTTCTTTCAATATCTATAATTGGAATACCGGCAAAACTATAATTTTTCTTTATTGCTTTCCGTATTTTTTGATCTTCGACAAGCAAAGCTCCAAACGATTTTTTATCGGCATACCATAAAGATTTCCACTCTTGTGTAATACCTAATCTCAAGCCAATCGGACAAACCTTCTGACCCATTTTATCTCCTCACCTATTTTGATTATCAACATTTTTTGTCTTTTCGGATAACGTAATGGAAATATGGCTTGTCCTTTTTAAAATTCTCGCCGACATACCGCGAGGTCTCGGACGTTGCCATTTTCTCGTTGGCCCAGCATCCACTAAGGCTTGTTTTACATATAACGATTCAACGTCTACATCTATATTTTCATTCGCAGCGGCAACTGCAGCTCTTATTACCTTATCAACCATGTAAGATGCACGCTTATGAGTCAACCTCAAAATTCTCAATGCATCATTAACAGATTTGCCCCGGACAAGATCTATCACATACCGAGCTTTTCTTGGAGATATCCTCGCATATTTATAACTAGATTTATATTCCATGATGAAACAAACCTCTCAAAGCAATATTAAAAAACTTTTACCGTATACTAACCATGCGGTGTCTCTTTCTTTTTAACACCCCCATGTGCTCTAAAAATTCTTGTAAGAGCAAATTCTCCTAATTTATGTCCTACCATATCATCTGTAACAAAAAGCTTTTGAAATCCTTTACCGTTATGAATCATAAAAGTATGGGATACAAAATCCGGTACAATTGTACAACTTCTACACCATGTACGTATCGGCTCGCCACTTTTAATCTCTTTTTGTTTCAACACCTTCTTTAATAACTTACTATCAACGTATGGTCCCTTTTTTACTGAACGACTCATAACATCTCCTGGTACTGATTTTTCATTTATAAGTTACCTCTGGGTCCGATCCTTCTTCTACGAAGAATGAATTTATTGCTTAACGACTTCTTTTTCCTGGTTTTACCACCCTTCGCCAATAAACCTGTCCTGGAACAAGGATGTCTGCCACCACCACTTCTTCCTTCACCACCACCCAATGGATGCGCTACAGGATTTTGAGCTACACCTCTTACATGAGGTCTAATTCCCTTCCAGCGTTTCCTTCCTGCTTTTCCTAATCTTATATTCATATGATCAACGTTTCCAAGCGTACCTATCGTTGCTCTACACCCATCAAACACCTTCCTCACTTCTCCAGAAGGAAGCACAATATGCGCATAATTCCCCTCTTTAGCTAACAATTTAGCAGTGCCTCCCGCAGAACGCACCAACTGTCCACCCTGCCCGACACGTAATTCAATATTATGAATTTCCAAACCTAAAGGAATACTTCTGAGGGGCATACAATTTCCCTTTTCTGGCTCTACTTTATCACCGGACATTAACATTTGGCCGATATTTAACTTATCCGGGGCAAGTATATATCTTTTTTCACCATCAGCATAATGTAATAACGCAATACGTGCTGAACGATTAGGATCGTATTCAATACTAGCCACTTTCGCCGGAATATTATCTTTGTTTCTTTTGAAATCAACAACTCTATAATGCCTTCTGCTTCCACCACCTATATGTTCAGCAGTTATTTTACCTTCTGTGTTCCTACCACCTGTTTTTTTCAATGGTTTCAATAAGGATTTTTCAGGCTTTTTTTTGGTAATTTCTGAAAAATCTGAAACACTTGCAAATCTTCTTCCCGCAGTTACAGGCTTATAATATTTAATACCCATAATATTTATACTATACCTCTTGATTTATCCATTAAAACTAATAGCCAAGATCAATTGTATTTCCTTCTTTCAGTGTCACAATAGCCTTTTTCCAGTCCTTGGTCCTACCCAACCTGAACCTAACTCTTTTAGTCTTCCCTTTTCTGACTAACGTCCTGACTCCATCAACCTTCACATTAAAAAACTTCTCTACCGCTTCTTTTATTTGAATCTTATTCGCCTTTAGATCGACTTCAAAATGATAAGAGTTTGTTGCTTCACCATCAGCGACGCTTTTTTCTGTTCGTAAAGGTTTCTTTATTACGTGGTAACTATTCATAAGGTGTATAGCTCCTAATTTATACTATTTAAAGCTTCCCTCGTTATTAAAATCTTTTTCGGCTTAAGAACATCATACGCATTCAACTCCGCACTTGTCATAACTTTTACAGAAGGAATATTTCTGGCTGATTTCCAAACTATTTCATTTGCCTCTGGTAAAACTATCAAGCAACTACCCCCATTTATACCAAGGGCTTTCAGTATTCCAACCATTTGCTTGGTCTTTGGAGTATCAAATTCCAAACTTTCTAATACAAGTAGCTCGTTATCGCGAATTTTTGCTGTTAATGCAGAATAGAGAGCTAATTTTCTCGCTTTCTTTGGTATCGAATATGAGTAATCTCTAGGCCTGGGTCCAAACGATACACCTCCACCTTTCCAAATTGGTGAGCGAATACTACCGGCTCTAGCTCTCCCTGTATGTTTCTGCACCCATGGCTTTTTACCACCACCAGCAACCTCTCCTCTTGTTTTTGTGCAAGCTGTTCCCTGCCTCTTGTTTGCCTCATACATAATAACAGCATCTCGCAATAGCTTAGTACGGACAGGTCCCCCATACTTCTTTTCATTTAATTGTATGTTATTTACTTTTTCGCCTAATTTATTGTATACAAGTATTTCCATACTTTTTATTAACCTATCTTATTTGTTTTACTCTTTTTTAATATAAGGTAACTTCCTTTATGCCCAGGAATAGCACCTTTGACTAATAACAGATTTCTATCCCTGTCTATCTTAACAACACTGATATTTTTTATTGTCACACGCTCGTTACCGAGCCTTCCAGCCATCTTTTTACCACGAATTACCCGCCCAGGATCTGTATTGGAACCAATAGAACCAGGCGGTCTGTGCCGAGTTGAACCATGAGTATTAAGACCGCCCTTAAAGTTCCACCTTTTCATAACACCTGCATATCCTTTTCCCTTGGTTAAACCAACAATATCTAACATCTTTACCCCATCCAACATATCAATAGAAATGGTTTGGCCTAACTTAATGTCCGTGTTATCTTCAGGTATCACCTCTCTGATGAATCTTTTAGGTTCCAAAGAGGCCTTTGCTGCATGGCCGATTTCCGGCTTCTTGGCATTCTTCTTTTTTTTATTATCAAATGCCAGCTGAACTGCAGAATAACCGTCGTTTTCTATAGTTTTTATTTGCATTACATTGCAAGGTCCAGCTTGAATCACCGTTACTGGAATAAGCACACCATCTTCCGAGTATACCTGTGTCATTCCTATTTTTTTTCCAAGAAAACCATTTAACATCCTACCTTCACCTCGATCTTAAGAAATATTAATATTTCTAAACTTATGCTTTTATCTTAATCTCTATACCTGCAGGCATATTTATTTTATTTAGTGCATCCATAGTTTTTGCTGTAGGCTCAACAATATCAATCAATCTTTTATGTGTTCTAATCTCAAATTGTTCCCGAGATTTTTTATCAACATGCGGAGACCTTAACACAGTATATCTCTCAATGCGGGTTGGCAAAGGAACAGGGCCAAATACCTTTGCTCCGGTACGCTTTGCCGTTTCAACAACTTCCAAAGCTGATTGATCTAATATTCTATGATCATAAGCCTCCATTCGTATTCTTATAATTTGATCCAGCACTATAATACTCCAATAAAGAAACCAGTAAACTCTAATAGCAAAAGGGCTTAGTTTACCATATATTCAAAAATAAACAAGAACAAAATCAATTTATTCAATAATTTTTGTAACGACGCCAGCGCCGACTGTTTTTCCACCTTCTCTGATAGCGAATCTTAATCCTTCATCCATCGCTACGGCTGTTAAA
>NZ_SZPP01000078.1:0-10833 GCF_030263775.1 Candidatus Jettenia sp. AMX1 | reverse complement strand
AAGATTTTTCAGGCTCTCTCAGCCATGACTGCCATCTTTCCCTTATCTATGGCTGGTTAGCACGATTTTTGTCTGGTTTATGCGCAACTTATGTGTAGTTACCAGGAAGGCGAAGACCGAGAAGCACTGGAGGTTTTGGGGGCTATACTGTCATGTCTGCAAGAAAGAAGTCCTGAGAGGGGCCTATCGATTGGCAAAGGCCAACGATGGTACGCCCGGAATCGATGGAAAGAGTTTTGCGGGCATCGAGGCAGAGGGAGTTGAGGGATTTCTGGAAGGGATAGGGCAGGACTCCTTAACCGGACGTACCGACCGTTGCCCAACAGAAGGGTCGAAATACCGAAAGGGATGGAAAGACCCGAATGCTTGTGATACCAACGGTCAAAGACCGGGTAGTGCAGGGGGCGTTAAAGCTTTTATTGGAACCGATATTTGAGGCGGACTTCAAGGACTGCTCGTACGGCTATTGTCCCAAACGACATGCACACCAGGCAATCGACAGGGTGACGAAAGGGGTACTGCATGGCCTTACCAGGGTGGTGGATGTAGACCTGAGCGGATACTTCGACACCATAAGGCATCACCTGCTGTTGGAGAAGATAGCCCGGCGGGCGCAGGACGATGATATCATGCACCTGGTAAAACTCATCCTTAAGGCAAACGGGAAGAAGGGAGTGCCGCAGGTCGGGATCATATCGCCGCTGCTGTCGAACCTTTACAGTCTGTCCGGGAATGCTTTCACACGGCAAATTCTATACTATATGCTGACAAAATATTAGCATGATAACAATATTTAGTATGGCATTTGTGGGTCGATTGAATTCTCGGACAGCCCGTGAAGCCTTGCCTTACATCTTACGGAGAGATAAAAGTAGCCGAAGGCCTATTTTAACTACAAATATTTACAGAATCTCACCGGATTAAGATTTTGATTCAAAATACAAAAGTGATGGTTTCCTGGCTATATATTTTTGTATTTTAGCCTTTGATATGTTATCCTTTAATTCAATAATATTCTCTGTCTTTCCAGCGACAAATTAAGGTAAAATTCAGCTATGATCTCTTTTCTTAATCCCCTTTTATTACTCGGTATCCTGGGCGCCAGCATACCTGTCATCATCCATCTGATAAACAAGAAGAAGGCTATTTCTCATAGGTTTGCAGCCATTGATTTTCTCTTACAAACGAATAAGCGCATTTCCGTAAAGTTCAAACTTCGCCAACTGATCCTTTTAATCCTGCGGGCTTCCCTGATTACCTTCCTTGCCCTTGCCCTTGCCAAACCATTTCTTAAAACCTTTGGCGGTGGAGTCTCAGAAAAAAACGTTCCAACAAGCAATGTCATTATCGTGGACGACTCATACAGCATGCAGTATGTGAGCAATAGTGAATCATTATTTGCCTCAGCGAAAACTGCTGCAAAGAAGATCGTTGATAGTTTAACGAAAGATGACGATGTTGCTATAATTACTTGTTCTGGTGTAGAATCACAAGCCCTGCCGGAACTCGATTACGATAAAAACACTGTTTTAAATCTTGCAGAACAATTACAAGTAACCTTTACAGCTACTCATATTACTCCTGCGTTGGATGCAGCAATAGAAATATTAACTAACGCAAAGGCATCTGTTAAAAGGATATTCCTGCTTACCGATATGACGAAGAATAGCTGGAATTTCGATTGGTTCAAGACGGGAAATGAACGGTTGCAGAGCCATATATCGGGTATTCATATCGTAGACCTTTCCAAAGGTGGAATGCTGAATAATGTAGCTATTACCCATATTGAGTCCGGGCTTGATATATCACAGAAAGACGGAAGAGGCTATATCAAAGTAACGGTGTCTAATTTCTCACCGGTAAGGGTAAAGAGTCTGCTGGTGCGCGTATTCCTGGATCAAAAGAAAGTAACTCAGGGTTTTTTTAATATCGAGGGCAACGCATCAGAAACAAAGGAATTTTCCTTTACCCTGGAAAAAGGGAAAGATCATGAAGGTTGGGTTGAGATTCCTGACGATAATCTCGGTATAGATAATAAACGATATTTTACCATGCATGCAACACAGAAACTGGATGCCTTATTGGTTGATGGTGATCTAAGAACCAATATCTATGAAAGTGAAACTTTCTATTTGGAGAAGGCATTAAATCCTGGCCGTGAACATATATCCTCTATCAGACCAACGCTATGCTCTGTTCATGAAGTGAACAACTTTCATTTTAGCGATTTTAACATAATCTTTTTATGCAATATCGAAACCTTTCCGTATGAAAAGATCCGAGAACTTGAGAAATTCGTGAAAGAAGGCGGATCCGTTATTTTCACACTTGGAAGTAAGGTTGATCCTGATTATTACAATAATTCATTTGGTGCATTACTGCCCCATCGGCTCCATACCACAAGAACCTTTTCCGGTGATAGTCCCCTGTCAGAAGATCAGCCTCTTCACTTGAAAGCGAAAGAGCCTGTACACCAGGCATTGCACGTTCTCTCTGAAACTGATATGAATACGTTGTCTTCTGCAAGATTTTATCGAATATTTTATGTCGATCCAACACCACAGGGAAGTAGCAAAACCATACTCTCCTTTTCCGATGATACCCCTGCAGTTATTGAAAGACAGATAGAACGGGGAAAATGTATACTCTTTACATCGTCAATAGACAGGGATTGGACAGATATGCCGGTGAAACCTTTCTTTCTTCCCCTCATACAACAACTCTGCAGATACTTGTCAGGAACCATTTCAGAGGAGACACAAAATGGGATTCTCGTAAAACAAAGTTGGCAATCCCCTTGTCCGTATGATATCAATGCGATAGAAATAACCAATCCTGAAGGCACAAAAATTACCGTACAACCCCAACTTGCCAACAACGAAAAATCTTTTCACTATACCAGGACAGATATTCCTGGAATTTATACTCTTACCGTAGATGGGAAGCCACTTCCCCAATTTCCCTCCTATTTTCCTGTGAATGTTACTACCGCCGAGTCTCGTTTGGATAAAATGGAGCAGAAAGATATTACAGCCCTTATGGGTGGTATCAACCTTACCATAACAACTTCTCCTATTGATGAAGGACGCGAAGTGCTTCTGGGTGAGGCTAAAAAAACTTTGTGGGGCTCCATTCTGTTCCTTGCCTTCTGTATCCTCGTCGTTGAGGCATTTGTTTCGAGAAAATGATGGATTTTTACCGGAATGGAATTCAATGCAAGCTTACTACATTGTTCAAAAGTAGGGATGCGGAGCATCGCATTCTTTTACGCTTATTTCTTTTTTAAGAATATTGGTATATTTTTATAACAAGCCCTCTTTTCCTGTTAAGGAAAGGTAAAAGATATGGGTAAAACTGTATTCCGGTGATTACTTTTCTTTATGCAAAAGCCATGCACCGAACCGGTTGAAGTCCCTTAGCTGCAACAGACCAATTTTGACCTTTATCTAAGGAGACAAACACAAAACCATCTGAGGTGCCGAAAGATATACAGGAGTCCGATGCTGCCAGACAAAAAGTGTTAATGTTATCAGAGAACCATTCGGGCAGGCCTTGCCGGCATCGCTCGAAAGAAGCGCCTTCGTCCAGAGACTTGCGATAAATGGCAGCGCGATTCGTTGTTGGGCCTGTGGAGGCGGTAACAAAAACTGTCCGGTCGACAACTGCAACAGCCCGGAGATAATTACCATGCAGCCCATCGGTAATAAATTTCCAGGACTCACCGCCATCATCGCTGATACCAAGTCCAAGAGCTGAAGCTGCAAGCACAAGGCCTGAATCCGGGTCGAAGATGACCTGATGAACATCGGCATGTATATCAATGGTGGGCTGCCATGATTTTCCTCCATCGGTAGAACGTAGTATTCCTCCAACATGCACATTCACGTAAATTGTACCGGTAGGGTCCGCTGATATTGATCGCACATCGGGCGGCCCTCCCCATGGAGTATACCAATTCTGCCGTCCTTGTACTTCTTCAAAAGAGCGGACTATCTCAAAAGTTTTGCCCTTTAGTACAAAGAGATGGGCTTCTGAGGTTCCTATAAAAAGTCCATCCATAGTTACCAGTAAACAGTTTGCTTTTGCAGAATCGATTGAGGCAATATGTACCCATACGCCATTGATACCTGATTGCCAGATCTCCCGATGGTTAATGATAGCCCACCAACCAGGAGCGTTACTCGCTAACGATTTTACCTCACGACCAGTAAATTGGATATACCGGTTCTCATGTACCTCATAGAGACCATTGTCTGTTCCGACTAAAATTCTCTGTTGCATATATCCTCCTTCCTTTGCTTTTTCATTATAATTTTAATGCGAGAATAATGGAAATGAAATACAGCGAGTTAGAAGCAACCCAGGAAGAGTAAAATTTGCAAAACAATACTACCTTAGTAGTCAAAAATTTCTTGGATTACATCCAAAGGATCGTTAAAATTAAGAACCTTACATCTTATTCTTAAACATTGTAAGCCCTTTAAATCTCTTTAGCAAAGAGAAAGATTTTTTTGGCTATCTGATATGATGTTTTTCGAAGAACTGAGTGGTTGGATATTGTGAATATTTATAGAGCTCTATTATGGTAAATTCTCCTGATTTTATTTATAAGGATCAGCAATACAAGACTGTCTTTTTTGAGACCTTTGGATGTCAGATGAATAAGCTCGATGCGGAGCTTTCGTTAGGTTTGTTACAGGAAGAGGGTTATAGAATTGTCGATAACGTAAACGAAGCCGACGTTATTTTGTTCAATACCTGTAGCGTGCGTCAGCATGCAGAAGATAAGGTATATTCACATCTGGGATCTCTCAAAACACTGAAGAAAAGGCATCCCGATGTTATCGTGGGCGTCCTTGGATGTATGGCACAAAAAGATGGCGAGGCTATATTTAAGCGTATGCCACATGTAGATCTGGTTTGTGGGACACGGATGTTTTCACGGTTGCCCGAATTAATTTTGAAGATCAGGAGTCATGGGTCACATGTTCTTGCTATAGACGAAGACCATATTGTTAACGTAAAGAGGGCGGTAACCTATCGGCCAAATATTCATCAGGCATTCGTTACCGTTATGCGGGGCTGTGATAATTTTTGCTCCTATTGTATCGTACCTTATGTACGCGGTCGAGAGGTTAGCCGAACAATCACCGACATAAAAGAAGAAGTTCAGGCGCTTATCGCAAATGGTTGCAAGGAGATTACTCTTCTTGGACAGAATATAAATTCGTATGGAAAAGGTTTACAAGGAGCTATTACTCTTGGAGATTTGCTGTCCGAACTAAACGACCTGGGCGGACTTGATAGAATCAAATTTGTAACCTCTCACCCGGCAGATATGTCACGGGATATTATCCGTACTATAAGCCGCTTAGAAAAGGTTTGTGAGCATCTGCATATGCCTGCCCAGTCAGGCTCAGATCAAATTCTCAAAAGAATGCGCCGTGGATATACCTCAACGTATTATCGGGAATTGATTCAGTTTGCAAAAGAACTTATTCCTCATCTTACTGTGGCCAGTGATTTTATAGTAGGATTTCCGGGTGAAACGGAAAAAGATTTCCAGGAAACTGTAAAGCTAATGGAAGATATGCGTTTCCAGAACTGTTTTATATTCAAATACTCACCTCGTACCGGAACGAAGGCAGCCGAGCTTGAAGATGATGTACCGGACGAGATCAAAAGGGCAAGAAATATAAGATTGTTGGAATTGCAAAAGTGTATCAGCCTGGAAGAGAATAAAAAGATAATCGGCAAGAACGTACAGGTACTTGTTGAAGGTGCTAGTAAATCAGATCCTAACAGACTGTCAGGCCGAACAAAGCAAAACCACATCGTTGTTTTCAACAGTCCACGGAATCTTGTAGGGAGATTGGTGAATGTAATGATATATGAGGTAACGGATCTTACCTTATATGGTGAGCTAAAGAATTCACCTTAAGTGTGTTTGCAAGAGGAAATGTATCAATTCTTTCAACAAATGCTATGATACCACAGAGATACAAAGAAATTCAACCTCTCTGTATCTCTGTAGTTACAATACTTTAAAAGCTATGCCGTATTACGTTTATTTCTTAGTAGGTTCTTTCGTTACACCAACCTTCCGGCCGTTACGATTGCCGAGAGCCATACCAGCAATAAAGCAGAGAAATCCCAGGGCGTAAGAATCACTACGAGGTTTCTCGGATGACAGTACCCCTTCTGCATAGCTTTCTCTACGCTCATGAGCATAAGCCGGGCGTGGAACTTCTCGCCGGCCTGTGGGCCTCGTTTTAACATCTTTGGTGCGAGGTATTCCCTGTTCAGAGCGCATCTCATCTGTTATGGGTATGGCATGTTCAGCAGGTGCGACGCGCGAGCCGTATTTATTGGCATAAACCTGAGTAAACTCCGCTCCTAAGAGCAGGATCATGGTAGCGTAATAATTCCAGAGTAATATAATGATAAACGATCCGGCTGCACCGTAAGCCGATGCGGTACTGCTGCGCCCAAGGTACAAGCCAATAAGATATTTACCGATAACAAATAGCACTGCAGTCGTTACAGCCCCGATCCAAACATCATTCCAGGCAATTTTAACATCGGGCAGAAGCTTAAAGATCATTGCGAACAATAGGGTGACAATGGCAAAAGAAATGGCAAGGTTGAGAATTTGGAGAATGTAATCGAGGCCGGGCAATATGCCAATCAGGTACTCGCCAAAGGCTTCCAATCCTGCTGTCAGAATAAGTGATACCAGGAGTAAAAAACCAGTTCCCAGTACCAAGGTAAGAGAGAGAGATCGCTCACGTACAATACTCATAATACCACGCCCGGGCTTTGGTACAACTTCCCAAATGGTATTTAACGCATCCTGAAGCTGAGCAAATAATTTGCCTGCACCATACATTAACGCTGCAACACCAACAATGGTTGCAATAAGGCCTGATTTCGGTTTGCTGGCGGCTTCGATCATTGACTGCATGACTTTTGCACCACTCTCGCCGACGAGGCCTTGCATTTGTTCGACAATTTTACCCTGAGCTGCCTCTTTTCCAAACACAAAACCAATAATAGCTATAGCAATAATTAATAACGGTGCAAGAGAGAAAACGGCATAGTATGCCATTGCTGCTGCTAAGCGTGATGCTTTATCCTCACCAAACTCGGAGAATATGGTTTTGATAAATTCAATTACAGATTTTAATTTTGCGAACCTCATAGCTTCGCTCCTTTCATAAAGAGATGATTGGGATAGAATTAATATTCTTGCCTTGTGCTATAGTAAACAACGTACATTAATCCCCTCCCTTAATCTCCCTTAATACAAGGGAACTTATTTGCTTATAATTAAATATATATACTCTATTATTAGTATAGTTTTGTATTTCAAGTCAATCAAAAATTCAAAATATTCAAGAAGTTATAAACGTAGTTAAACCATAAAAAAATCATGTTTTATTACCTTTGCTTGCCGGTCCGGTTGATTTTTTTGCGATACGTTCTTATACTTATTCTCATGGTATTTTTGAAATTTTTTTTACTTTTAGGTAATTTAGATGTTACAGTAAATAATAAAAATTGCATAAGTGATTTGTTATCTCTGCTAAGAATATCTCTTAACCCTGATATAATGAAAATTTCTCCATAAATATGAGGAGGTTGAATAATGCCTGTTACGGTTTGGTGGATATGGATGGTTTTTGCAGCAATCTTTATTATTAGTGAGATATTTACTGCAGGATTTTTTCTTTTATGGTTTGGTATCGGAGCTGTGATAGCAGGTATCCTTGCGGTTCTCGGCATGAGCGAAGGCTGGCAGTGGGGGGCTTTTATAGGCATTTCGGCAGTACTTTTTATTACCTCACGAAGATTTGCGGAACGATTTACCATACAGCAGCCTTCGGGTGTTGGCGCTGACCGGTTTCTTGGTGAAAAAGGTATAGTATTGGAAGAAATTGATGCGATAAGAAATACCGGTATTGTCAGGATAAGAAATGAGCATTGGAGGTCGGATAGCTATACAAATGAAACTATCCCGGCAGGGAAAAGGGTTGAAGTTGTAAAGGTGGTAGGAACACATCTCGTAGTTAAAACTTTATCAGAGGGAGAATGAGATGATAATACCAAATGAGATACTATTATTTATTATTGCAGCGATTGTAATCTTTGTAATTGCAGCGACAGGAATAAAGATTGTCAGGCCCTGGCAAAGAGGATTGATAGAGAGAATGGGGAAGTATCAACGCACAGCGAATAGCGGGCTTACCGTGATCGTTCCTTTTTTGGAGAGAATGATAAAGGTTGATATGCGTGAGCAGGTAGTCGATGTTCCCCCGCAGGGGGTTATTACAAAAGATAATGTTGTCGTTGAGGTAGATGCGGTAATTTATTATATGGTTACTGATCCGGTACAGGTTACCTATAACGTGGCCAATTATTACATGGCAATAACGAAACTTGCACAAACGAATTTGAGGAATCTCATCGGTGACTTAGCTTTAGACGAATCGCTTACTTCACGAGAAATAATAAACACAAAATTACGCGAGATCCTGGATGCGGCTACTGATAAATGGGGCACAAAAGTTACCCGGGTTGAACTTCAGAGAATAGAGCCGCCGAAAGATGTTACCGAGGCAATGCACCGGCAAATGAAAGCAGAGCGGGAAAGACGGGCAACGATCCTCGAGGCTGAGGGACAAAAGAAATCTGCAATCCTTAAGGCCGAAGGACAGGCAGAAGCGATAATGAAAGTTGCCGATGCTGATAAATATCAGAAATTAACGGTGGCAAAGGGAGAAGCAGAGGCAATTCAGACCGTTTTCAATGCTATTCACAATGGCAGGCCGACAAATGACTTGATTGCGATAAAGTATCTCGAATCTCTTGAAAAGATTGCCGATGGCAAGGCATCCAAAGTATTTTTACCTTATGAGGCCACGGGGATTCTGGGAAGTATCGCTGGAATCAGTGAGCTTTTAAAGGAAAAACAATCTCCAAAAAAGGATGAAGAAAAATAAATACCAATGTATAGTCAAAAAATCTATTTTTCGAAAAGTTTTTATAGAATCTCTTGATTTTAAGCCCGATTCTGGCGCTGAAATTTATAATATCATAGGTATTTGATTATAATATACATTTGGTTTTATTCAGGTTCTCACAACCACTTTTTCTTCTTGAAGTAAATTAACATAGAGACGCCCACGGCAACCATTACGAGCAGGATGCTGGGATAGCCCCAGCGCCACTCAAGTTCTGGCATGTATTTAAAATTCATTCCATAGATTCCAGCAATAAAGGTGAGCGGCATAAATACCGTTGCAATCATTGTTAGTACTTTCATCACGGCATTCAGTCTGTTATTGATACTCGAAAGATAAATTTCAAGCATCCCGGAAACCATATCACGGAAAGTCTCCAGGGTATCAATTGCCTGAATTGTATGATCATAAACATCTTTAAGATATATCGTAGAGGAGTCTTTAATAAGTGGGGATTCTCCTCTTTCTAATTCACTTATTACTTCCCTGAGAGGCCAAATAGACCTGCGTAGCAATACCATATCTCCTTTCAGCTTGTATAGTATACGTAAAATTTTAGGCGCCGGATGATCGACGAGCTCTTCTTCTAACAATTCTATCCTTTCTGCCAGTATTTCCAGGACGATAAAATAGTTATCAACGATCGCATCTAACAGGGAATAAGCAAGATAATCAGCCCCCATTTTTTTTATACGGCTTTTATTCCCTCTTATTCGTTCTCTTACCGGATTAAAAATATCCCCTTCCTTCTCCTGAAAGGAAATAAGAAAGTTTGATCCTAGCACTAGGCTTACTTGTTCCGCAACTATCTCATTAGTTTTATTATTATAGTAGAACATTTTAAGTACAATATAGATGTATTCGCCGAAATCCTCCATCTTTGGGCGTTGATCTGTGTTCAGAATATCCTCCATAATAAGGGGATGAATTCCAAAACAATTACCAATTTTTTCCAGAACCTCAATCTGATGAATACCATCTATATTTATCCATGCTACAGTAAGTTTATTTTTATCATTGAAAGGGAAACATTCTTCAATTGTTTTCACTTCTTTTCCCAGGAAGTGAGTATCATCATAATCTACGATGGTAATCTTTGCTTTTTCTGCCTTCCGTTCCCCGACATGGATGAGAGTGCCGGGAGGGAGGCCAGCTTTTTTTGACCTTTTTTTAATCAGTTTTGCCATAGTGAATTTTCTCTATTTGATGACCAAAATAGTTTGGATAAATCTTTATTTATCATCTTGAAGATGCAAAAAAGACAAGATTCAGATTACCCCAAAGCTCTTTCTCTTGTCAAGGAATATTGAGATAAAGAGACGAATTGATTACCTGATGGGAAAAAGTGAACTTCAGAAATTTATTAGTAAGTACAACTCAATAAAAATCTTAAATAGTAATTTAGGAGACAGGTGATAAAAATTTTTTTTCTTTTCCTTGACTATTAAAAAATTCAATATATAATTAATCGCTTTTCCGGGTGTGTAGAAGATCGACTACTAGAGAGGAATTTAAAGAGCTCTATAGTTTGCCATGTGTTTTGGATCTTCTGTAATACAATACCTTAATTTAAAGATATAAAAAAATATTTTTTCCTCTTGATTTTTAAAAAATTTAATATATAATATTGAGCTTTGTTGATTTGTAAAAAAGTTATCGCAAGGCCTTGAATATTAAAAAATTTGTTGTATAATAACGAGACTTTGTAAGCAACTAGTTCTTTGGCAACATAAGAAGTCATAAGCGTGCGAGAAGTGAGTTGAATTGAGTCGAGGAGTAAGCTAAGAGAGAGCTAGGCGAGAGCTTAGCG
>NZ_SZPP01000012.1:0-61863 GCF_030263775.1 Candidatus Jettenia sp. AMX1 | reverse complement strand
ACGAGCGGCAAGGGGGCTGTATCCCGGGAAAAGGATATGGTGTGTATTCCAACCGCATCAATATAGCCGAACCCGTCATTTACTGAAGGGGTTCTCAAGATCCTTTCAGAATGCAGATAAGGTGATTTTTGCGGATATTTATGCAGCCCGTGATAGCGAATATGAGAGGGCGGCGATGAACTCGATGAAATTATGCGAGGAGACCCGCGCTATGGGTGTCGACGTACGTTATATTCCACACTTATGTGATATCACAAAAGAGCTTTCTTTCCAGGTAAAACCCGGCGATGTGGTAATAACAATGGGCGCAGGCGATGTAGGGAAAGTCGCTTATGATTTAGTATCAAATTTAGGATAGAGGAATATATTGCATGAAGCCGAAAAATATTGCGGTATTAATGGGAGGAACATCTCATGAGCGTGAAATATCTTTACGTTCAGGCAATGCAGTGGCGAAGGCATTAATGGATGCAGGATGTAACGTTTTTTGTATTGATGTGAAAGACGAAAAGATTCAAGAACTTGATACCAGGGAAATAGACGTTGCTTTTATTGCCTTACATGGATGTTTTGGCGAGGATGGGGGTGTGCAACAACTTTTAGAATCAAAGGGCATTCCCTATACAGGTTCCGGCATAAATGCCAGTAAACTTGCAATGGATAAGCTGGCAACAAAAAAGTGTTTTATCGAAATGGGTCTGAAAACGCCAGATTATATTGCAATAACAGAATTTCAGGAAATGACTGAAATAGAACATGAGATAAAAAAGTTCGGTTTACCTGTGATTTTAAAGCCGACGAGAAACGGTTCTAGTATCGGAATATCAATTGTGAGGGATGGTAATAATCTTCGCATAAATTTAGAAAAAGCATTTGAGTTTGGATGTGAATTACTTATAGAAAGGTATATAGAAGGCAGGGAATTTACGGTTGGGATATTAGATGATAAGGCATTACCTATTATTGAAATCAAACCAGCAATGGAATTTTTTAATTACGATGCTAAATATAAAGATGGTAGAACGCAATATTTGATTGTAGAAATAACCTCGGAAGGCAAGGATATAGCAGGAGATGCTCCATACAACCTTGGGTATCTCCCTTCCTTTCTCTATAACAGGGCGCAGGAACTAGCTTTAAATGCACATAGGGTACTTGGTTGTAAAGGATTCTCACGAGTGGATATATTAATGGATACTGAGGCGAACTTTTATTTGTTAGAAGTAAATACAATCCCCGGTTTTACTGAAAAAAGTCTGCTGCCAAAGGCGGCAAGGGCAGCGGGTATATCCTTTCCATCACTCTGCAGGGAAATTGTTAATCTGGCTTTTCAGAATACCCTTGTAAATGTAGATGAATCAATACAAAGTTAAAGATATTATTCATAATACATTACATCTCAAGTATTTTGTTCACTTCTTTTCCGCGAAGAAGGCTGAAATAAAAAGGGTGTTGTACTTTTTTTGTTTACGATATCTTGTGTTTGTATGTGTAACAATTTTGGTAATATGGGGATTAAAGAAGGTATGGTATTCTTTAACAGATTTAACGGTTTTCAAAGTTAGCCCTTCCACGTTCTCATTTCAAACCCCACCTTGGGTAACTGATCGTTTTTCTGAATATATAAAAAATATAAAGACCTTGAATGAACGTTATAACATGTATGAAAACGATCTAACGCAAAAAATTGCAGAAGTTTATGAGGAGGTTGCTTTGATTAAAAAAGTAGATTCGATCAAGAAAATATTTCCCAATACATTAAGTATTACCCTGGTACTGCGTAAGCCTGCGGCTGTGATTAAAAGTGGGAAGAATACCTATCTTGTTGATGATGAATGTATTTTATTACCAAAAGAATATTATCTGTTGCCAAATGCGGAATATGATAGTCCGTATATTCGGGGTAATCGGTTTTCAAAGTTACCTTTATACGGAAATACATGGGATGATAGAGGGATTAAAGCAGGAGTAAATCTCATAAAGTTTCTCAAGGCAAACAATATACATAATATTTTTAAAATTTTAGTCGTAGATGTATCAAATGTATGTAAAAGGCGGTCTACAGGTAAAAGCGATATTATATTATGGACAGAGAATAATACACAAATACGATGGGGATGTTCTTCTTTCTGTAATGAACAGAACGAACTTTCTGATGAAGAGAAGCTTCAGAATCTTCTCAGTGTTGCAAAATCAGAAGGAACAAATCTGAGACAAATGGAATATATTGATGTTCGCTGGAAAAAACCTGTAGGCAAGCGATGGGCAAAGGTTGATGACTTAAGAGAAGAGCGCTAAAAATTGTTTAGGGTAAATTAAGGATCGACGTCCGGGTCCCAGACTAACTCTCGCCCTGCATGGGAATTTGACCAGCCTTCATTTGTTGTTCCATCTGAATCGCCATTTTGTATGCATTCTACATGGCCGTCAACAAAGAGAATGTTTGCAGCCTTTGAATGCCTTTGTGCAACGATATTGTGCGATCCTTCAAAATCATTTGCAACTCCACTACTATCAATTCGGCCATCGAACAACAATACCGTTCTTGTTGGATTTTGAATAGATTCAATAGATCGTTGACATTCGGATTTGGGTACCAGATATCGGTTCATCTTAATCGTGCGAGTCGTATCTTGTTTAGAAAGAGGTACGGTTTTAAAAATGGGATCTTGTTTTATGAGTAAAAGCCGTTCCTCATATGAGATTTTGTCCCTTTCATTTGGTATGATTGACGAAGTTAAGTAATGATCAACCGCTTTAAACCAAACTTCTGCGCTACAGGTTTTTGAATTATCCCGGCTTTGATTATTATTGTTTGAACGGGGAAGTAAACCGTTATTATCATTAGCGTATTGTTCAAAGGCAAGAAATAATTCACGTAGGTTGTTGCTACACACAACTTGCTGTGCTTTGTGTCGGATAATGGAGAGCATGGGGAGGATGATACTCATTAAGATGGTAACAACAGTAACAGCTATCAATAACTCAATAATAGTAAATCCATAATTTTTTGTAATCATTTTTATAATTACAATATAAAGATTCAAAAAGGTAGGTGTTTACAGTTACCAACATATTATGTGCCAATATTTATGGTATAATAATAAAGATTTTAACACAAAATATACGAAACATTTGTGGCATTTTTATAGGTAAAATTCAGTATCATATTCCATGAGAAAAATAAATGTAAGGCGACAGAAATGTATTCTTAAGGTACATAATTGTAATGAATCATAGAAAGAAAGTTGATAAAATAATCTATAAGGTGTCTAAAAATAATTGACTTTTTATAACAGAATGTTAGAATTATACGATATTTTTGGTTTAATCAGATATATACAATTCTATGAAATGCGGAAGTGGCGGAATCGGCAGACGCGCTAGTTTGAGGGGCTAGTCCCGCTGATACCGGGGTGGGGGTTCAAATCCCCCCTTCCGCACCACTCTGAATTTACCCACCGGAAGTAGTATCATAAGTAATTAAGATTAAACATATAACGTATAATTGAAAAAGTGATTTAGATCGTATTTCCTTCGCAGAAACACAAAATCAGTATAAAAGTTGTATTATGAATAAGTTACCCCTCCGGGAGAGTTACAGATGATGAAACGCTTGTTATGTGTAGCAGTACCTATCTTGATCCTTTTTGGTTGTCATGGAAAGCAAGTTAAAAAGCTGGAATTTGCACCGTTTAAAAAGCCTATAACCCTTTCTACTACAAAAGAAGAAATAGAAAAGAAGGCTTGGGAATATGAGATCTCGACCAAAAAAGAGGCGAAAGCGGAAGAGGAAAAAAAAGATATACCCAATGAATTCGTATATCCGGCAGAACATAAAAAACCCGAACCTGTTTTTCATAGACCACAGTATGAAGGTGATAAAATTGACGTTGCATTTAATTTTGAGAATGCGGAAATAAAAGATATTTTGAATGTTATTTTAGGTGAGATTCTTAATCTAAACTATATTTTAGATAACAGGGTAGGCGGTAGAATTAATCTCCATATCACCGGACAGGTTTACAAAGAAGAGCTTCTTTCGATGCTTAAGACATTCCTCAATGTATATAATTTTGCCATGATAAAAGAAGGAGAAATTTACAGGATACTTCCCAAAGCAGATGCCCGGCAAGAATCAAACGTTGTTATTTTAGGGGATAAAATTCCTCCCTGGAGTAAGGATATAATAATTCAAATAGTCCCCCTGGAGTATGAAAGTCCAAAAAATTTGCAGGCGACATTACGGCCCTTCATTTCCAGTATAGGGAATATCGTTACTCATAGTGAATCTCAATTTATCATCCTTATCGAATCTGCGTCAAATATGGAGAAACTCCTTACCCTGATAAAAACCTTTGATGTTCCCTTCTTTGCTGGCAAGGCGGTAAAGTTCTACGATTTTAAATATGTAGATGCAAGAAATATGGCGAAGGATCTTACGACCTTTGCACAATCACTGGGTGGAAAGGTAGGCGCTGAAGGTGGGTTTAATTTCATACCATTTTCGGATACAAATAAGATGTTAGTTATTACCAGGCTACCGGAGCTCTTGCCAAAAATTGATCTCTGGATAAAAAATGTTGATGTGGCGCCCACGGCATTAGAAGAGGAAACGAGGATATATGTTTATAAAATGCAGCATCAAAAAGCAGAGACAATAGTACCGGTCCTGACACAGATTTACGCTGAAAAAATGGCAGCACAACCGAAAGTAGTGGGGAAAGAACAGCTTGAGGCTATGAAAATTGTAGCCGATCCGAAAACAAATTCAATTGTGGTTAAGGCGTTACCGAGCGATTACCGGGGTATCAAAGCAATCATAGAAGCCGTAGATGCTACCCCGGAACAAGTTTTTATTGAAGCCTTAATCCTGGAAGTCAATTTGAGGGACGATTTGGATTACGGGGCAGAATGGGCAGTTGATGTAGGGAGTAGTGTAGAGTTACGGGGATTGGGCGATCTCCTCCCTACAGCAGGCCGGCCGTTTGTAAAGATTGATAGAGGGGATTTTGATCTTTTATTGCAAATCCTTGCAATAAATTCAAGGGCAAGGATATTATCCGCTCCCCATATCCTTGTACGGGATGAGCAACCTGCAAATATACAAGTTGGTAGTGAAGTGCCCATTCTTACAAGTTCAGGTCAGCAAACAGGAACCACGGTAACATTTGAGCAAGTTCAGTATCGTCCAACCGGTATTATTCTTACGGTAACTCCTCATATTGCAGAAAACGATTTTATTACCCTGGATATAAAACAAGAAGTAAGTGATGCACAAACAACCACGACAGGGGTTACTAATTCACCAACATTCTCTACCCGACAGGCAGAGACATCGCTTGTTATAAAAAGCGGGCATACCATTAGTTTAGGTGGTATAATTGAGCAAAGAAATGAAAAAACAGTGGAGAAGATCCCAATCTTGGGAGATATCCCTTTTTTAGGAAACTTGTTTAAAACTACATCTATTCGAAATAGAAGGACAGAATTATTAATGTTATTAACCCCTTATATTGCAGCTACTGCAGAAGAAGCGGATTCATTAACGGACGCCTTTGAAAAGAAACTCAGGGAGATAGAGCCATTACTAAGGGGAAAAGCAAACGATGTTGAAAGATAGGAGTATCAAATCGGTATTTACCCTACGCACAGATGAATAATCAACACGGCTATACCATAGGAGAAAAAGAACTATATTCTGCACGGCAGAATGAAAGTGATAGAAAGTTTGGGCAGGATATAAAATCTCGCCAAGAGCTTTTAACAGGGTTTACTGTTCTTGAAGTTATGGTAGCCCTGGCAATTATGGCTGTTTCTCTAAGTATTTTTTTTAGTTTAGTGGGAAATTCCTCAAAATTACGAGGAAGAATTGATGATCACATAAAGCTGGTACTGCTCGCCAGAACTAAAACGGAAGAAGCATTCCTGGGTATTCTGGAGAAGACCCCTATTAATCTCGATGAAAAGAAAATTTTTGAGGGTAAAACAAAAAACGGGATCCAATGGAAAGTAGTTGAAGTTGATACCTATAAAGAAGAGAAAGAAAAATTACGTTCAAATATATTGAGTAGAGAAGAAGATAACAAAGTATTTCTTCCGAAAGGGATTATATTATTGAATACAGAAGTTGGAGGGATAATTATCGATACCGTTTTTTCTTCTCCTGAATCTAAGGATATTGAATCTGAGGATAATAAAAAGATAACAAAAGATAAAAAAGAAAAATCTCTATCTGAATAAACCAGTTATTCACAAGAGGTATTTGTTCTGGAATAGAATTATACATGGAACGTAACGGAGGATTCACATTATTCGAATTACTTATAGCGGTTTTTATTGGTACAATTTTAATTATGTCCAGTGCTTACGCTATAAGATTGGGCCTATTTTCGATGGAAAGGGAGGAAATTTGGTTTAATAATTCAACAAAAGAAAAAGCTTCCTTCGATTTCTTCTGGCAACAAGTATCTTCGTTGTATATTTTAAAAGCCACAAGTGATAACACCAATGATAAGAAGAATACCCCTGCGCCATCTCTTATGGAAAGCAAAAAAAAAGAAAGTTTTTATTTTTCAGGAGAGAAAGATGTACTGATTTTTGTATCACCACTTTCTCTAAAGAAACATTATGGACAAGGAATGATAATTGCTACGTATAAAATTGTACTTCGCGAGAATGGTAAATACGATCTTATGTATACTGAGTCGAAGGGAAATCCGGCGCTTATCAAACTATTTGAGGAAATTGAAAACAAGTTAATTATGGATAGAGACACTACAACTTTTTTTAAGGATTGTGATACGATATCGTTTGAATATCTTGATAAAGAGGATAGCGATAACGAAAAAGACTTTAAAGCGATGGATCGGGACTCTGTTAGTATAAAAGGCACAGATTTAAAATGGAAAGAGAAAATAAGTGGAAAAATTCCCAAGGCAATAAAACTCAAGGTATCAAGATATGGGGAGGAGCAAGAGATTATATCGCCGATCATGGTTACGTACTAATTTTTAGCCTTTGGACAATAGTAATTTTGGGTTTTGTTGCATTAAGTTTTACACGAAATACGAGTGTTGCCATAAAAACAGAAATTACTTCTACAGAACGTATAAAAAATATTTACGCAGCACGAGGAGCATGTATTTATGCTACCCGGATGCTTGTGGGGACAGGAATCGAAGAAAAAGATACAGGGGATAAAGATGTCAAAAAGATAAAAGGGAATCGGTTGTTATATGATAATAAAAAAAATAAGAATATAGCTGGCAGACGCCCCTGGAAACCAAGGAGTAGACCCTATTCTGTAAAAATAGGAGAGAGAAATTGTGATGTATTTATTAGTGATGAGAGTGGAAAGATAAATATAAACAAAATAACAGATGATACGAAGGATACTTTTGTTAAATTTCTTACTTTTTGCAAATTAGATATACTTACTGCAGAAACGATAACAGATTCTCTCCTGGATTGGCTTGATAAAGATGATTTACACCATATTAACGGCGCCGAAAAAGATTATTATAGTTCTTTACCAGATCCCTATGAGCCAAAAAATGGATCATTTGAATCTATCGAGGAAATGGCATTGGTGAAAGGTGTTACTCCACACATCTTTGAGATGATAAGAGAACACTTAACTATTTACGGTGCAGGGAAAATAAATGTGAACTTTGCATCGAGAGAAGTTTTTTCCTCTGTTCCTATGTTTACTTCCGAAATTGCTGAAGCGATAATTCAATTTAGGAAAAAATGGGGGAGTGTTAAAAGGATAGATTCTTTGAAAGATCTCTTATCACAGTTTGGTATTGTAGGTAAGGATTATCAGAAGATTTTAAATTATTTAACAATCTCTGATTCAAATTATATGACAATTTATGCAATTGCTTCTTCAGATAAGATAAAAAATTCTTATAAAATCGTTATTCAGAAAAGTCTGGATAATTGTAAAGTTATTGCAGCGTATCCTTAACAGTAGTAGAGATTTCAAGCAAGTATGAATAGAATACCATTTGTAAATATGTTTTTTCAAAGGGCGATGGGATTATCGCTCAGAGGGGACGATCTTATTATAACGGTTGTCCATAAAAAACTCATTCATTATTCTCATGAGACTTATACCATCAAGGATTTTATGCTCAAGGATACCCAGCAACTGGAATCTCTATCGCTGCCATTGGAAAAATTTGAAGGAGAAATTATCTTCTCCTGGCCGAGAGAATATACGATTGTGAGAGAGATGAATTATCCTCATGCGAATCTCAAAGAGTTAAGAGAAGCGCTTGAATATCAATTAGACAGTTTTATACCTTTTAGTAATGAGAATGTTTATTTCGATATTCATTTCGATTCTTATTCAGTCTCTCAAACCAGGCAAGATACCAGAGTTCTTGTTATTGCAGTAAAAAAAATGGAATTGGATACTATTCTCTCTAAATTGCACATCTTAAAGATTAACCCTTCACGGGTTATTATTTCACCTTTTGCTTTTCTGCCTATACTGGAGGAAGAGGAAAAGGAAGATCTTACTGTGTTGATTGGTAAGAATACGGAAAGTTACAGTTATAATCTCTATGAAAAAGACCGTTTGATTTTATCAGCTATGATAAAAACAGAGGCTGAATTAGCCAATTGGCTGAAAGCGAATCCTCCCGAAGAGATATTGTTAACGAGCGCTAATAATGGGGTTTTCTCACTCGATAAATACAAAATTCCTTATCGATTGATGGATGATTATTCTGAATCCTATGGATGCGCGCTTTATGGTCTATCTGACTACTCATGTAATATGAGTCTTGTTAAGACACGCAAGAAACGATTAAATCCTCAGATTGTATTGATGTGTTTCATTATGGGTTTTTTACTATTTTTTGCATTTCTTGTTCCTTATATTCAAAAGATGAACAATATGGCAACACTAAAAACCATAAACGCTCAGGCTAAATCAATTAAAAAAGATGTGCTTGCTGTTGAGAAATTACAAGAGCGTATAACAATGCTAGAGGAATCCGTTACTAAGATAGATGAAATAAAGGGGAAATATGTATCAAGGATCGATGTAATCTTAGAATTAGCAAAGGTATTGCCAAACGATGCATGGGTAAAAGCCATGAACATTGAGAAAAATACTTTTGAGATAGAAGGCGATGCGGTATCTTCTACAAACCTGATACCGATTCTGGAAAATTCACCACTTTTTTTTGGAGTAGGTTTAATATCGCCCGTTACGAAGACACAAAGCGGACGGGAAAAGTTCCGCATAAAAGTAAATATTAAGATGTAGATAAATTATGGAAAAACTCTTAGAGATCTTTAGAAAATTCAAGTTAAGAGAAAGGATACTGCTGATTGTAGCTCTCAGCGTTCTTTTTTATATCGCTATTGATAAAGTTCTTATTACCCCCTTTTTTGAATCAATTCACGAAACGAAAGAGCGATTAGAGACGCAAAAGAACCTGCTGAAGAAATACTATTCATTTGTTTCCAATAAAAATTACTATGAGGGCAGGTTAAATGATCTGGAAGAATATTATACAAAACTCCAGGGAAAATTTTTGTCTGAGGAAACCGAAGAACTTGCTTTTGCAAAATTACAGGAGATAGTAAATAACCTTGCTGTCAAGAATGGATTAAGCGTTTCAAGAAGTACAGCCTTAAAGAAAGAAGTAATTAATAAAAAACCGTATCTCGTTACGGTATCAATTAATTTTGAAATAACCGAATTGGATAGTTCTCAAAAGTTACAAAATTTTTTATATGATATAGAATATAATGATGATAAATTCCTTTTTATAGATAATTTAAGGATCAAAACCTTAGGTTTTGATGTTATAAAAGGTGCAAATATTTCATCTACTTTAACGGCAGTTGCCTCTATAGAAAAGAAGCTGTGATTCCATGAAATTTATTCATATGAATACGAAATCAGTGTGGGTTGTTATAGAAATCTTTAAAAAAAAGATAAAACAGTGGAAATATTATTTACCCATAATAAATCTCAGTCTTTTTGTAAGTGTTGCCGTCCTTGCCATTCTTTGCGTATGGTTAGTGTATCGTCCAACTGAGGATGTCGTGAGATCAGAAAAATACAAAGAGGGACCGCCGGTTAATAAAAATATGTTGCCTTCTCTGGTTACAAATGCGAAAGAGATAAATTATTATGAGCATATACTATCAAGTAACCCATTCTCGCCGAACCGTGCCGCCTGGGTTTCTTCTGAGATACAAAAAGATTCAAAACAAGAGGTATATAAAGAAGAGGAGGACGATGATGAAGAAGAAGAAAGAATTGGACAGACTGTGGTGAGCCAGCAAAAGCCAAGAGGGACTCCCGCGAAAATAGTACTGCAAGGGATATTGATTCTGGGAAATACAAAAAAAGCATTAATCGAAAATCCAAATAAGGTGGCTAATAAAAAACCTTTTATTTTTGTTGAAGAAGGTGATGAAATAGCGGAATATAAAGTAAAAAATATAGAATCAAATCTCATTAAACTTGATTGGTATGGTGAAGAACAAACCGTTGTAATGAGACCAGGCATGAAAGAATAATTCCATAACATCAGCAATTATTTATGAGTACATTTAAATACAGATTATTGACTTCTTCCAGTAGTATTATTGAAGGGGAGAAAGAGGCTGCCAGTAAGGTAGACTTAATTAATGATTTCCGCAAGTCAGGACATATCATTTTACATGTTTATCAGGTAGATAAGAATAAAAAATTTGGCTTACTCTTAAATCGCGCAAATAAGAAAGCCGTTTTACCCTTTACTCAGGAACTTGCAACACTTCTTGAGGGAGGCATTCCTATCGATAAAAGCTTATCTATCTTAATATCATCTCAAAATAATAATAGCATGAAAGGTGTTATTGAAGATGTGCTCAACGGAATTAAGTCCGGAAAGTCTTTTGCTGAATCCCTCACAAATCATATTAAGATGTTTTCGAGTGTTTATGTAAATATGATACGTGCAGGGGAGGAAGGCGGGGTATTGCCGCAGGTACTCAAGAGATTAGGATCATATCAGGAAAAAATACAAAAAGTGAGGGGTGAAATCATTTCAGCGATGGTATACCCTTTATTACTGAGTGTTACTGGTCTCGTATCAATAAGTGCTCTTGTTATTTATGTTATACCTAAATTCTCTCAGATATTCGAGGGTATGGGAATTTCTCTTCCCTTCTCAACCCAGGTGCTTATCGGTATGAGTCATTATTCCATTCGATACGGTTGGGTCTTAATTATTGTAGCGATTGCCGTATTCTTCTTGTATAAGAGAGCTATGAGGGATAAGAAGACATCAATAAAAATAGATCAGAAAAAGTTAAAGTTGCCTGTTATTGGTAATCTTCTCTGGAAAGTACAAATATCGCGATTTGCCAGGACATTAGGTACATTACTGGAAAACGGTGTATCATTACTTAAATCTATGGATATTGTTAAAGACGTGTTATCGAATCACTATCTTGCCGATATTCTTGGAAGTGTAAAAGGTAATGTAAAAGAGGGGTCTGGTCTTACCGTATCACTTGCCAAAAGGGGTTTTCTGCCAGAGATTGCCGTGCATTTATTGAAAGTTGGTGAAGAGACGGGAAATTTAGACAAGATGCTTCTGAAAGTTGCTGATAATTTTGACGCTGACGTAGAGCAGCGTATGAAGAGACTTGTAACGGCAGTAGAGCCTGTGCTTATATTACTTATGGGTACTATTGTTGGTGTAATTGTCATCTCTATGTTAACGGCAATACTCAGTGTGAATGACCTGCGGTTTTGATACCGTTAGTAATCTGGAAGTTAAAATTTCTTATTTTCCAATTTCTCAGCAGCTTCTGCTCGTCGCAGGTACATTGGCAGTAATTGATCTGCTTCACATCGCCTTCCCGATTCGTATGCCATCTCACCCAAAAAAGCCACATACTTTGCCTTTGGTATTGCTTTCTCTTCTTCATCTATAAAAATATCCTTCTGTTGAAATATATCTTTATATGCCGAAACGCCATCCCCAAAAACAACCACAGGCCGCGGGAGGATAGATAAAAGTTCCTCAGGCTGCATTACCAGAAATTCGGATACCCTTTTCTTCTGAACAACTTTCACCCCATGATCAAGACGAATAGGGACTGGTTGATAGATACAGGCATAGACATGATTCCGTCTCGCATCGAGAATAGGGCATACAGGTATGGAATCCATGATATAGTTTTCAATGATACTATCGAATATGGGTACATCAATAACCGGTTTTTGTAATGCGTAAGCCATAGTCTTTGCACATGTTACTCCTATGCGCAATCCCGTATACGATCCCGGTCCTACGTCGACAGCAATAAGATCGATATCACTAAATTTCCAACCAATCTGTTGAAAGATATCCTTAATGGTTGGTACTAATTCTCTACCATGCTGCATACCAGCCTCTAAATCCCTGGCAGCAATAACATGCTTATTCTCACAAACAGCAACACCTCCGATACTTCCCGATGTTTCTATTCCAAGTACTTTCATAAGTTTATAGCGATTTCATAATGTTGTTACTCAAAATAATGATGGATTATCATGGTATTATTTGTAGGGGCGTATTACTCTATACGCCCTACCACACAAAATATCAGAAATAATGGAAAAAAGAAACATTTAAAATAAAGGAAAATGCCATATTTTTGTTTCTTGACAGGAGTAAATCATATTTGTAAAGTATGGCATCATTTTACAGATCAGAAACAAATGAGTAATAAAAAAGATTTGTCTGAAAGAGATATATGCACGCAGTTCATTCTGCCGGCACTGGTTAAAGCCGGATGGGATGTTGAGAAGCAAGTCCGGGAAGAGGTCTTTTTTACTGACGGACGAATCTTTGTCAAAGGTAACAAGACTGCCCGGGGGAAAAGAAAACGTGCCGATTTTATTCTCTACCTCAAGCCGAATATTCCTATTGCCGTTATTGAAGCAAAGGACAACAATCATTCCGTAGGAGCCGGATTACAGCAGGCGTTAGGCTATGCAGAGACACTTGATGTTCCGGTTGCGTTCAGCTCAAATGGCGATGGTTTTGTTCAACATGATCGCTCCGGTTTCTCTGAGCAAATCGAGAAAGAATTGTCTTTAGACGCTTTCCCTTCTTCTGCCGAGCTTTGGAAGATGTATAAAAGGTATAAGAAGATTGAAACGCCCCGGCAGGAAGAGATTGCTTCTTTTGATTACTTCTTTGACGGATCAGGACGGTTGCCTCGTTATTATCAGCAAATAGCCATTAACCGAACCGTGGAAGTTATCGCACGCGGGCAGAACAGAATTCTTCTTGTAATGGCTACCGGAACGGGAAAGACATATACCGCTTTCCAGATTATTTACCGTCTTTGGAAAAACGGACACAAAAAACGAATCCTATTCCTGGCCGACCGCAATGTGCTTATTGATCAAACCAGGCGCAATGATTTTAAGCACTTTAAAAAAAAGATGACTGTCATAAAAAAGAAAAAGATTGATAAGGCGTTCGAGATTTATCTTGCCCTTTATCAGGGATTAACAAACTACAATGAAGACAAGGATGCTTACAAAGAGTTTAGCCGTGATTTTTTTGATCTGGTGATCGTTGATGAGTGCCATCGTGGGAGTGCGGCCGCTGATAGCGCATGGAGGGCGATACTTGATTATTTTCGTTCCGCCACGCATATTGGCTTTACTGCAACACCGAGGGAGACAAAGGAAGTATCAAACATCACATACTTCGGTGATCCGATTTATACCTATACGCTCAGACAAGGCATTGAAGACGGATTTCTGGCCCCATACAAAGTCATTCGGGTTGGGCTTAATACCGATCTTGAAGGCTGGCGGCCTGAAGCGGGTAAAAAAGACAGGGATGGCAATGAGGTTGAGGATCATGTTTATAACATCAAAGACTTTGATAGAAATTTGGTGATTGATGAACGGACAAAACTGGTAGCCAAAAGGGTGTCGGAATATTTACGGAAAACAAACCGATTCGATAAAACGATAGTTTTCTGTGTGGATATAGAGCATGCCGAACGAATAAGGCAGGCTATCGCCAACGAAAATGCCGATGTGGTTCGGGAAAACTATAAATATGTCATGCGCATTACCGGTGATGATGAACAAGGTAAACGCGAAGTGGACAATTTCATAAATCCTGAGGAGCGTTATCCGGTTATCACTGCCACGTCGAAATTGATGACCACCGGCGTTGATGCACAGACATGCAAACTAATCGTGCTTGATTCAAACATCAAATCAATGACCGAATTCAAGCAGATCATCGGACGCGGAACTCGTATTAATGAAGAGTATGGCAAGACCTTCTTCGCCATTATGGATTTCCGTAATGTGACGGATCTTTTCGCTGATCCGGCTTTTGACGGCGACCCGGTTATGATCAAAGAAGTTACGGGCGAACAGGAATTAACGGATCAGGATATTTATCCGGAAGAAGACCAGGAAGTCATTGACCCGGAAACCGGCCAACCGGTGGATTTTGAAGAAGAAACATCGGTCGAATACCCCACACAACCGGAAATTATCCAGGGTGGTACAATTGTATCTGAACCTCGTCAGAAAGTATATGTGGCCGGAGTGGATGTTTCAGTGTTAAACGAACGGGTTCAGCATCTGGACGCAGATGGAAAACTTATTACCGAAAGCCTCAAGGACTACACAAAGAAGGGCATCTTGCAGGAGTTTCAATCACTCGATAATTTTCTTGCCCGATGGAACGGTGCTCATAAAAAAAAAGCAGTTATCGAGGAGTTAGAATCACAAGGGATTATTCCGGAAAACCTGATGGCAGAGGTAAAGAAGGATTTGGATGTATTTGACCTTATCTGCCACATTGCTTTGGATATGCCTGCACTTACCCGACGGGAGCGCGCGGAAAATATAAAGAAACGCAATTATTTCTCTAAATATGGGGAGAAAGCGCGGAAGGTTATTGATGCCCTCCTGGATAAATATGCTGATGAGGGTATTGAAAATATAGAAGACCTTACGATTTTGAGAATAGAACCATTTAATCAAATCGGGACACCCACGGAAATCGTGCAGATGTTTTGCGGGAGGGATCAGTATCTTCATGTTATTGAAGAACTGGAGCATGAACTATATACAGCAGCGTAAAGAGTTCTCACAAAGAACACAAAGCTCACGAAGAAAAAATGAATGAAAATGAATTAAGTGAAAAAATTATTGGGTTGGCTATTAAGGTTCATTCTGCCTTGGGCCCAGGTCTGCCGGAATCCGCGTATGAAAAAGCGCTTGTTTTTGAGTTGAGCAGAAATGGTTATAAAGCAGAGGTGCAAAAAAGTATTTCAATAAATTATGAGGGAATAATCATAGATGAAGGATATCGGGCAGATATCGTCGTAAATGATAGCGTTTTGATAGAGTTACAATCTGTTAAACAAATTGAAGATATTCATTTGAAACAACTTCTTACCTATATACGTCTTTCAAATAAGAAATTGGGTTTACTCATCAATTTTAATGAAATTTTACTAAAGAATGGTATTCGGCGAGTTATTAACGGGACTATTTAAAACTTTGTGATCTCTGTGTGCTTTGTGAGAGAAACAAGTGAAACAAGATGAAAAACATCGGGAATATTATAAAAACATTACAGAACATTATGCGCAAGGATCCGGGCGTGTCCGGAGATGCACAGCGCATTGAGCAGTTGGGATGGATGATTAGTCTCAAAATCCTTGATGACAAGGACAAGGAGATTGAGCTTCTCAACGACAAATATGTTTCCCCGATGCCGAAGAAATTGCAATGGCGCAATTGGGCGGCTGATGACGAGGGCATGACCGGTGATGAGTTGAAAAACTTCATTGACGGCACATTGATCCCGCAGTTAAAAAACCTCGATGTGAGTTCCGGCAATAAGCGCGCCCTCATTATCCGCGAGATATTCGATGGCACCAATAACTACATGAAGAACGGGACGATCATCCGACAGGTGCTCAATGAGTTAAATCAGATTGATTTTAATAGTTCGGAAGACCGTCATGTCTTTGCCGATATTTACGAAACGATCTTGCGTGACCTTCAAAGCGCAGGAAATTATGGGGAATTTTATACTCCCCGTGCCTTGACAGAGTTTATCACGGAAATGATCAATCCTCGCCTGGGAGAAAAAGTGCTGGACCCTGCCTGCGGTACCGGCGGGTTCTTAACCAGCGCTATAGAAAATATCCGTAAACAGGACATCAAAGGCATTGAGGATCTTAGGGCACTTGAAAAAAGCATTCACGGTATGGAATTCAAACCACTTCCCTTCATGCTCTGTGTAACCAATTTGATATTGTACGATATCGAAGTGCCGAATGTAGATTATACCGACAGCTTAAACCGTGAATATACCTCAATCGGACAAAAAGACAGGGTGGATGTCATCCTTGCCAATCCGCCTTTTGGCGCCTCGGTTACTGATGGGGTAGAGACTAACTTTCCCCAAAATTTCCGCACGACGGAAAGCGCTGATTTGTTCTTAATGCTCATGGTGCGGTATTTGAAAGAAGGAGGTCGTGCCGGTATTGTTTTACCGGATGGATCGATGACCGGCGACGGCGTAAAACAGCGTATTCGCCAGCATTTGTTGGAAAATTGTAATCTGCACACCATCGTGCGGTTGCCAAATTCAGTCTTTCAGCCGTATGCCAGCGTTGCAACGAATCTGCTTTTCTTTGAAAAAGGTAAACCGACCAAAGAAATATGGTACTGGGAACACAAACTGCCCGAAGGCGTTAAGGCATATAGCAAGACGAAACCGATACAGAAAAGCGAGTTTGACGATCTTAAGAAGTGGTGGAAGAAGCGAAATGAGAATAAACAGGCGTGGAAGGTCTCTATTGATACGATTGCCTCCAATGGCTATAATCTCGACATAAAAAATCCGCATACACCTGAAGAAAAACACGCGTATTCAAGTGTGGAACTGGTGACGATGATTCACGAATCATTTCGAAAGAGTGATGAGCTTCTTCAACAATTGAGAAAGGAGTTGGAGCATGGATAACGCAGAAAATAAATCCCAGCTCATTATTTACCAGGCGGAAGATGGACAAACAAAGCTTGAAGTACGGTTGGAAGATGAGACCATCTGGTTAACTCAGGCGGCTATGGCGGACTTGTTCCAGACGACACCGCAGAATATTACGATTCATCTCAAAGAGATTTACGCAGAAGGAGAATTGCCTCAAGAATCAACTTGTAAGGAAAACTTAAAAGTTCAAGTCGAGGGTGGGAGACAGGTCAGCCGCGCGCGGAAATTTTATAGCCTTCCGGTCATTCTTGCAGTTGGCTATCGTGTCCGTTCTCATCGGGGTACCCAATTCCGCCGGTGGGCTACGGAACGGCTTAATGAGTACTTAGTCAAGGGCTTCACGATGGATGATGAACGGCTTAAGCAGGCCGTAAACATCGGCTCTGATTATTTTGATGAAATCCTTGAGCGTATTCGCGACATCCGTTCCAGCGAGAAGCGGTTTTATCAGAAAATCTGGGATATTTATAAGCTGGCAGTGGATTATGACCCGAAGGCGGAAGAGACCCTGGAGTTTTTCAAAATAGTTCAGAACAAACTCCATTTCGCTGTCTCCGGCAAGACGGCAGCAGAGATAATTTCCGAGCGGGCAGATGCATCAAAACCCAATATGGGTCTTACCGCATGGAAAGGCGTCAAGGTGCGTCAGGGCGATGGACCACTGCTAAGAATTACCTCAATGAAAAAGAAATGGAACAGCTTAACAGAATCGTGATCATGTACCTTGATTATGCTGAAGACCAGGCGAGACGCCACCGGCAGGTCTTCATGCGCGACTGGCGCAAAAAGCTTGACGCGTTTCTCAAGTTTCATGAACGTGATATCCTTGAGCATGCCGGAACCGTAACCAAAGAAGTTGCTGATGCACTGGCTTTGGAACATTATGAGGTTTTTAATAAAAATCGTTTGAAGAGTGAGGCTGAAGCAGAAACGCTTGCCGATGATGAGGCTTTAAAAATGATAGAACAGGAAGCGGCAAAACACCTTCCGAAGAAAAAGGGGCGGAAGAATGGGTGAGTGGAAGAAGGTAAAAATCAGTCAGTTTTTGAAAGAACGGGAAGGCAGATATGACCCGGATGATGAAGCTGTGCAGGGCTTGAAAAGGCTGAATAAGATCGACTTTTTCGGTAAAATTCACCTTTCTAATAAAGGTTCAAAGACAGATATGATCATTATCGAACCCGGAGATCTTGTTATTTCTGGGATCAATGTTTCAAAGGGTGCTCTTGCTGTTTATCATGGAGAAGAACCGATTACGGCGACTATTCATTACTCGTCCTACATTTTTGATGAAAGGCAAATAGATATAGATTACTTTCAGCGATTTGTCAGGAGTCAATCTTTTGTACAAACACTTAAAGATCAGGTTAAGGGCGGTATAAAAACAGAAATAAAACCTAAACATTTTCTGCCTCTTGAAATTTACTTGCCGGATATTGAGTTCCAAAAAAAGGTCGTTTCCTTTTTCAAAAGAATTGAAAATGAAATGGATCATTTGGGCAGTGAGATAACTCACCAGCAGTCTTTTCTCAAACAACTTCGCCTAAGAATATTGCAAGAGGCTATTGAAGGAAAGCTGACGGCCAAATGGCGCGAGCAACATCCTGATCTTATCAGCGGAGATAATCACGCCTCAAAATTGCTTGAGAAGATCAAAGCCGAAAAAGAGCGACTGATAAAAGAAGGAAACCCTTCGACTTCGCTCAGGATAAGAATTAAGAAAGATAAACCGATTGCACCGATTGCTGAAGCAGAAAAGCCTTTTGATTTGCCCGATAGATGGGTATGGTGCCGGGTGGTAGAGATATGTGAAGAACTCTCTACAGGGCCGTTTGGCTCAATGCTTCATAAATCAGACTATGTTAGCGGTGGAATACCCGTTGTCAATCCTATGAATATTCTTGATGGGAAAATATGTGCAGATGAACGGATGTGTATCTCACAAAAAACCAAAGAGAGATTGGAAAGATACTCCCTAAAACAAGGCGATTTAATTATTGCCAGACGTGGTAACCTCAGCAAATGTGCGATTGTTCAAGAACTGCAAAATGGGTGGTTATGCGGTACGGGCTCTTTTTTCCTTAGAGTTTTATGTGTAGATAAAGTGTATTTTCGAATGGCGTATTGCTCCACAAAATCGCAAGCTTATCTGTTGCAAGATTCAGTTGGTCAAACAATGGATAATCTCAACCAGAAGCTCTTATGCAAATTGCCGGTAGCTCTTCCCCCCATTGCTGAACAAAAAGCTATTGTTGAGCGGGTGGATAAACTTATGACCATGATAGACGAATTGGAAAAACGAATATGCGAACGCAAGGAACAAGCCAAAATGCTGATGCAGTCTGTTTTGCGAGAGGCATTTGTTAAGGGATAATTTTAGATTTTAAATGGAATAATGAGTTGATGAAAGTGTTACTGGACACAAACATAGTTATTCATAGGGAGGCAGGAAATGTAGTAAATCCCGATATAGGCATTTTATTTAAATGGCTTGATGACTTGCATTATCAGAAATGTGTTCATCCAGTGACAGTCGAGGAAATAAACAAGCACAAAGATCCGAAAACGGTTGCAACGTTTAATATTAAGTTGGGTAATTATCACCAGCTTAAGACCAAAGCCCCGATAAATCACACAGTACAACAAGTATGTTCGAAAATTGACAATGACAAAAATGATTTAAGTGATACCACCTTGTTAAATGAATTGGTTAATAATCGGGTTGATATTTTGATTAGCGAAGATAAGCAAATTTTCCACAAGGCTTTGCTTCTGGGTGTATGTGATCGCGTATTTACTATCGATTCCTTTCTCGAAAAAGTTACGGTGGAGAACCCCAAACTTCAAAACTATAAAGTCCTTTCGGTCAAGCAAGAGCATTTTGGCAATTTAAATCTTGCTGATGAATTCTTTTCTACATTAAAACAAGACTATCCCGGTTTTGATAAATGGTTCAATAGGAAAGCAGATGAAATAGCCTATGTTTGTAAGCAAGATAATAAACTACTGGCATTTCTGTATCTTAAAATAGAACGGGGGACTGAAGATTATTCAGATATTATCCCTGCTTTTTCTAAAAAGAAAAGGCTTAAGATCGGAACGTTCAAGGTTGATTATAACGGTTTTAAACTTGGCGAACGATTTCTCAAGATTATTTTTGATAACGCAATTCAAGCAAAGACTGAAGAGATATACGTTACCATATTCAATAAGCGTCTTGAACAGCAACGTCTGATTGCTTTGTTGGAAACTTATGGTTTTGTGTTTCATGGGCATAAAAAATCCGGTTCTAATGAAGAACTGGTTTATGTTCGTAATTTTTCAAAAAAAGCAAACAGAGATGTTCCCAAAGTAACATTCCCTTATATTTCAACAAAGGGAAGTATATTTATTGTCCCAATATATCCGGAATATCACACCAATCTGCTTCCCGATTCTATCTTAAAGACAGAATTCCCCGCCGATTATGTAGAAAATGAGCCATTTCGAAATGCAATAAGCAAGGTGTATATTTCCAGATCGATTGAGAGAAATCTTGAATCGGGGGATATGATTGCTTTTTATCGTACGGGAGGACTTTATAAGGGCGTAGTGACAACTTTAGGTATCGTTGAAAGTGTTATAACCAATATTAAAGATGAACATGAGTTTATACATTTGTGCGGAAAACGAAGCGTCTTTTCGATTCAGGAATTATTAGAGCATTGGAATTATAAACGTAATAATCGGCCTTTTATTGTTAATTTTTTATATGCATATTCTTTTCCAAAAAGGATTACGTTAAACGATCTGATTAATTTGAAGATTATCCCCAACGTTAATTCTGCTCCTAGAGGTTTTGCCAAGATAAGTTTTGATGATTTTAAATTAATAGTAAGGGAGACAAAGACGGATGAAAGTATTATTGTCTATTAAACCAGAATTTGTGGATAAAATATTCTGCGGAGAGAAAAAGTACGAATTTAGAAGATCGATTTTTAAAAGGCAAGAAGTTAAAAAAATAGTGGTATATGCCTCGGCGCCAATTAGCAAAGTTATCGGAGAATTTGAAGTAGATCATATCTTGGCTGGGGATATATTTGATCTATGGGAGCAGACCAAAAAGTTTGCTGGCATTACAGAAGAGTATTTTTTTAATTATTTTAGCGGGCTTGAAAACGGGTATGCAATAAAGATAAAAAAATACGTAAGATATTTGAAGCCATATTGTATTGAAGAGCAGTTTGGTTTAAAACCACCACAGTCATTTGTTTATATTTAGGATGAATCAGATGTGTAAATACAAAGTTAAGTAGTATGGGTTAATTGGAGCGAACCTATCAATGCCTTTTTTGTTGGGTATACTTCCAGACTGGGTCAAATGGACATTTTTTATTCATATATAGTAGTTATTAATTCATACACTACAATATACTGTATAGAAAATGCCGTTAAAAGTTCATTTGACCCAGTCTGTTCGCTTCACCCAACCTTACTACTTTACTTAAAATATCCTTGTTATCGAGGTAAAGTGAGAAACCAGCCAAGTATCATGAAGTTACAAATTTAATCTTTTAACCCTTTTGGCTAATTTAGCCATCAGTTGAGCTGGTGGTATAATAGAGACTTTTCTAGTATTAGAGGTTATTGGATTTTAACTGAAGGTATGGCCAAATACAATATTTACAAAATCGAAAAGGTCAAAGAGTCGAAATTGCTTGAAAAACTACAAACCGTCGGCCTCTCTCTTGCCGGACAGAAAAGTGTTAACGGCTTTACCCTTTCATTTTATTTTTCAAAAGAACCGGAGGACATTGATATTTGGTGGGCCGATCTGTACGAAGGTTATTTTGGTTTGGATAGTAAACCAAAGAACAAGGTTTATTTTGGAGTATTTTTGATCTCAAATTCATCGTTGTCTTATGCAATCAGCATGGGAAAATCGCACTTTTATCTCAAGGATTTTTGCGATACAGATTTTGGGATCAATCTTGCCGAGAGGATAGCTGACAACAATCTCAAGCTCAAAAATTCGAAATTGTTTGGTGGCAAGAAAAGCAAAACAATCATTTCTTATCAGGAAAATAGCGAGTTTGAATATGATAGCGGAGAATCTATACACTATGTTAAGGCCAAGACGATTGATAAGGATAAATGGGGAGAGGTTGCAAGTTTTGGCAATTCGGCACAGTTGCATTTAGAAATATTGCCAGATGATCTACCTGAATTAGTCCAGGCTATTGATGAAGAACTACTGAAAAGCCCTAAGATAATTTTACCCAGAGCAACAGCTATTGCAGATAAGATAAAAATAGCAGAACTGGATCAAATACTTGTGCAAGAAATTCTAAACAGTACGAACGCTGGTCTACAGCCAGCAGAGGCGACAGTTTCTGGTGTTGATTTTGTTTTTCTGGGTAAAAATCAGTATCGCTTTATACTTGACCGACAAGGGCAGGATGTAGAAGGAGAACTCAATTTTTCTGTTCTTCACGATTTTATAAACCGACACAATATTGATCTTGCGACTAACATTAACAAACTCAAAATTAAAGTTTCAGACGAGCATAACAAGGGTTATACAAAACCACTGAAATATTTTCTTGATTATGTCGATGACGAGAGGCATTTTCTCCGTGATGGCGATTGGCATATTTTCAACCAAAACTATATTGAATTTCTGAAGAAACAAATTGATGATAGAATTGTCTTTGAAAACCCAAATATCAACTTTTCTAATTCGGTATTTAAGCAGTGGCGAAACGACCTTTCTGATGAAGAAAAGGGGTGCTCACGGTTATGCTGAATATCATTTCAACTCTTTGAGAGAAAATGATGGCTACATGAATTTAGATAGGCATGTAACCACTTTACAACAGTACAAAATAGAAAAACTGGATTTGTTCAAAGACAATACAGCGTTTTTTGTTAAAATTGGTACTCCGCAAAAGTTTGCCTATGCAATAGATCAGGCAGTTGCGACAGTTAAAATTTTACAAACTCGAACCTCCTCAATCCAAATCGACGGACAAGACATCAGACCAAAAAAGATATGCCTTTGGCTTATTTTTGAACGAAAAACACAATTCACAAAGATTTCTGAAATCAAATCATTGATTTTCTTGATGAAACTTGCTGAGTGGCAAAGACAATGCTCTAACGCTGGATATGAGTCAATTGTTCGTGTGGGATATAGGCAGCACTAGGCTCTATCGAGTTAGCAAATTGGCCTATTCAGCAGCCATTTTGCTTGTGTTTTATAAGTCAAGTAAGATAGGTTATGCGGAGCTAACCCATCAATGTTTTTTTGTTGGATGTGCTTCGCTTCTCATAGCCTAATTCTTTTTCAATTCGCAGCAGTGGGAGAAGAATCTCACGCCAATCATCAATTGAGCCGTTCACCCCGTTTATTTCTAGTCCTTCTTCATCGTAGTATATCTCGAGCTTTCCATCGCAACAACCACACTTCAAAAGATAGCGTGGCATTTTCTTCCCTGCCCCTTTTTTATGGTGAACCCTGATTTGAGGATAACCATCTGGTCTTGTATAATAAAAGCGATTGATCCTTTTTTGTATATGCATGTATTCTCACTCCATGTCTCTGATAGACTTCCTTGATATTTAATTGATAGTTTAGACAGAATTTGCTAAATAATACTATATCAAAAAAACTTGGAAGTTAGTATACTTTTTAATGTCTGCCAATTTGCAAGGTAAAACCTCTATAAATTTATGAGGGAGGAAGAAGGACTATGGAAGGGAAAAATTATATTAATGGGGCATTTGTTGATGGGGCATCTGGTGAACGGTTTGAAAGCAGAAGTCCCGCTAGTTTTGATGAAGTGTTGGGGACATTCCCGCTTTCATCTGAGAAAGATGTAAATGATGCCGTTAACGCTGCACAAGCGGCTTACGATGGTTGGAGGCATCTATCGCGGATTAAACGGGGTGAATACCTTGATGAGTTTACCCAGTTAATAAAAAAAGATCGAGAAGAGATTGCCCGCTTAATGGCAAAAGAGTGTGGAAAAGGAATCGTAGAAAGCCGTGCAGATGTAACAGAAGGTATCCACATGGCCCAATATGTATTTGGTACCGTTCGGATGCCTCACGGTGATGTGGTTGACTCTGAAATTCCGGAAAAAGATTCTTTCATGCGCAGAAAGCCGAAGGGGGTTGTTGCGGCGATTACTGCGTGGAATTTTCCTTTTGCTGTTCCCCTGTGGCTGGTCTGTCCATCAGTAGTAGAAGGGAATACGGTTATTCTTAAGCCTTCCCGGGAAACGGCATGCGTAGGTAATGTGATTGCCGAATATGCGCATAAGGCTGGTTTTCCACCAGGTGTGATTAATATCATACATGGGAGTTGTGGAGACCTGTTAGTGAAACATCCGGATACCCATGTCGTGCTGTTCGTTGGTTCTAATGCTGTGGGAGCAGAAATAAAGAGGACTGTCGCCGGGTTTGATAATAAAATGGCTGCCTGTGAGATGGGAGGAAAAAATGCACTCATTGTGCTCGATGATGCCAGTCTGGATATTGCTGTGAATGCGGCTGTTATCAGCGCCTTTAAGACCTCAGGGCAGCGATGCACCTCTGCAAGCCGGTTCATTGTACATGAGAAGGTGTTTACAGAATTTGAAAAGAGGTTTATTGAAATAACAAAGAGGATAAAGATCGGTGATCCTCTGGATGAATCTGTATTCATGGGCCCTGTAATCAATCAGGCAGCAACGGAAAAGATTGCACAATACAACGAACTTGCTAAAAAAGAGGGTGCAAAGGTGTTGTTGGATGGTGGAAGGCTTATGGACAATCCGTATAAAAAAGGTTATTTTATGTCTCCTTTTGTATATCGCATGCAGAATAATCCGAAAAGCCGTGTACTCCATGAGGAGGTTTTCGGGCCACATGTTGCCATTATTCCGGTAAAAGATGTTGACGAGGCTATAGAGGTTCATAATGATACCGGTTATGGTCTTACCTGTGCCGTAATTACCGAAGATTATCGAAAGGCGAGAAGGATCCGGGAAGATTGTGAATACGGACTTGGCTATGTGAATTTGCCTACTATTGGAGCAGAGGTGCATTTACCCTTTGGCGGTGTTAAAAAGAGTGGAACGGGATTGCCATCGGGCAGCACACTCATTGATGTGGTGACGCATCGCACGGCCTGGACAGTTAACCATGCTATGGAGATTAAGATGGCTCAGGGATTAACCGTGAAATTATAAATCAATAGTAAACGCTCATGTCATATTAGTCCTTACATATCAATACCTGATTTTTCGCATTGTGCATTCTCGAACGGCATGATAAGCACGCGCTTCTTTTCCGCCATGTCGTTCGGTTTTCAATCATTAATTACTATACTTCAAGCCCGAAGGGCTGTCATGATTATAGGCATGGAACAACCATAATGAATAACCCTGAAGGGGTGAAATGATGCTAATAGAATATTACCATACCATCAAATCCTGAATGATATATCAACACAGGTTTTTCCTATGTCACCCCTTCGGGGTTTAAGGGTTTTTTTCTAATTTTTGCTATAATCATGACATCCCTACGGGATTATAGTGTGCAAAGGATGAAATCGGACATTATTATGATAAGGTGGCACGAACAAACCCAGTCTCATTGTGTTCAGTTTTATTTTTGGATTACTATAGTTTTTGAAATAACCCCCATAGGGGCATATGCGTTACCGTAAGAAGTAAAATAAATCTTACCTTGGGACTATAACCGCATCTCTATTGAATTAATTAGTATTTTTAAAGACACTGTCTATTGCTTGTTCGAGATCGCTTACCTCAATTATACATATATTACCGGGAATAGGAATGCTCAATAATGAACCCTTAGGGATGATGATCTTGTCTATAAAATGTAACTCCCTTAAGACTGTTTCTATTTTGCTATCCAGCGATGCTCCTGGTAATACCCTTCCTTGACCGTCCAATCCACCTGTTACCGCTATATTCTCCGGGATTAATGATTTTGTAAGTACGGCATAGTAGCATAAAGCGGTTGCAAGCCCTATATCGTTTCTATCACACTTTTCTAATATTTCATTCATTTCTTTCTCAAGACAGTACTTTATATGATTTATCGCAGGGGGAATTATAATGTCGGTATGTCTTCTTTGTGCAAATTGATTTACCATCATGGTATTATTCGGGATAAACCCGCAGTGCAAAGTCTTTAATGTCTCTGGCACGATGTCATTATTATTTGGATAGAGGCATGTTAAGTAGATAGAAAAACTAATGTTGGCGTTATAGGTAAGTAATGTCCGGATTTTCCCTATTTTTGCTTCAGGTTTATAGAATTGATTGGCAAGCTTTTTATCAAGTAATATATTGAGAATGCTATTTTCCCAAATGTCTCGTTCATGAATAGGCGATTCAGCTATATAGTTTTTGATATGTGTCCTAAGATTCTCCCTCTTGTCAGGGTTTAAAAATCCAGGGATTTTATTAAGAGCATATTGAATGGCAGTCAGGATATCTGATACGGTCGAACCTTTTAGTCCGAAGTCATCTTTTTCTAATTCTGCGCATACAAACTCGTTAGGACATATCTTACAGTACTCAATTCCTTTATCGCATTTATGAAGAATCTCGTCTATGTATTTTATATAATTGCCAATTTCCAGATGTTGTTTTGGAATAAAGTTCATAAAAATTATCTTAATTTTTTGCCTTCTTGCTTCGTAATTGGTATAATGACTGTTTATTTGTAAAAATAAACAATACGTTAATTGGATTTTATATGTTTTTTTCAGAATAATTTTTATTTTACCTTAGTATAATTATAGAAATCCAGGAGATTATAAATACTATTATTCTTAACAAGTAGGTAAACATTTTATGATTATTATGAAAAATTTGAAAACTGCTGGTTCTGAAATTTGTACGTATGCTCGTGCTTTAAATATGGAATTTCAGGAGTTTGAGATATGGATAAAAAATATGAATTATAAGTTATTTCTGGAACATACTCATTCAAGTGAATATTATAAGCGAAAGCAGGTGCCTCTCAGTTAATAGAAAAAATCTTCACAAAAATAATGTAAGCTAGTGAGGGTTTTTCTATATGATAAGGATACAAATTGATTTATTAATATTAGTATTGAGGAACAAATAGTTTTTTGATCAATGAAATTACAGAATATCATTTTTGAGACGCTGACAGTCGGTCCCCTTGAAGTGAATTGTTACATTCTTGGTTCCAAAAAGGACCATAATGCAATAGTAATAGACGCTGGTGGTAATCCAGAAGAAATTCTCGATTTCTTAAAAAAGCACAATCTTACCTTGCAATATATTTTGAATACCCATGCACATTTTGATCATGTGGGGGGAGTAAGATCTTTACAAGATTCGACCGGTGCAAAATTCCTGCTTCATTCAGGGGATATACCCCTGTTAAATTATTTGGATGATCAGACACATACATTTGGAATGCCCTCTATTCCCCTGCCAACAGTAGATAGGCCACTGGTAGATAATGAAGAAATTCCTCTTGGAGACGAGGTCTTACGGGTTATACATACTCCAGGGCATTCTCCTGGCAGTGTATGTTTCCTCATAGATAATGCTGTATTTGTTGGCGACACGCTCTTTGCAGGCTCAATTGGCAGGACAGACCTCTACGGTGGTTCTTATGTTAAGATAATTAACTCAATAAAAACTTGTCTGTTTACTTTGGGAGACAGCGTAATTGTCTATCCGGGGCATGGATTACCTACTACTATAGGTGAAGAAAAACAGCATAATCCCTTTTTCTCATAGAAAATTTTACGATAAAGAGAATCAATAATAAAATTTACCTTATGAGCTGGTTCTCAGTATCCTGTAGTAAAATCCCCCCTTGTTGATTTTATAAAGGGGGATTTTACTATTTTTTCAGATTAAATTTGTTTATTTGGTTTCCTGGATTACCAGATCATCAAAAAGTGTAGAGGAGTCGGACTTTGTCCACATGCCTACATTTCCACTATCAAAGGTATCATCTGTTATTTCTATTACCTTTGTATTATCAAGAAAACATTGAATCTTATCTTCCTTACAAACAGCTTTTAATAAGTGCCATTCACCCAAAGTTACTTTTGTATTTTTACCTCCAATTTGCTTCCGGCTTCCATTAACAACTTTATATAGTCTGACATTATTTTCCAAAGCGTTTGCCCCGAGTACATAATAGTTGTTGTTGTCTTTATATCTGAAGACCAATCCACCTGCCTGATCAACTTTGCCCGTTTCAGCTCTGAATCTTACAAATACCATGAGATCTTTATAGGATAGGTTATCCAGTATCAAAAGTGGAAAATGATAATCTGTATCATCTGTTCCGGTTTGTACAACTACATTATCAGGCGAAGTTGCTTTTTCTGTTTTCATAACCATCCAACGTCCTGCTTTACCCTTGCCTGTTAGAGTACTTTGAAATCCTGCGGGCATTTCATCAACTTTATCATCATCGAAATAATATTCCCTTCTTTCCCCAAGGATTTCTGAGGGTGTAATTTTTTGACCTTGTTGTGCCAGGGCATAATGAGAAATTGACGGATACAATAAGCAAATAGAAATTGTAATAAGCAGTTTTTTCATACATTTGACCTCATCTTGTAAAAATACCTGTTAATTTAATTACATGCGAATTAATATCTCAATACAATCTTAAATAGTAAACCCTCCTTTCTCCAAATGTTATTTAACCGTGTTCATATTTTTATTAATAATTTGACTAAAACTTTATTGTTAATTATAAATATTCAAGTTTACCAAATACTTAATTTTACAAACAGTTGTATTTAAAATAATTTGTAAATTTTGGTCTTGATACTATAATAATTACTTATATTTATACGGGAAATTGATACGCTCCTTAATGAAAACGCTAGTATCGGCCGGGGTCTTGTGATGTGAACTCATCTATATCAATCATAAAAGATTGATTTTAACAAAAACTCATTATTACAGAAGGGTAATTAAAATGGGTAAGCCGCTTCGCGTTTTAATTGTCGATGATTCATTACATGATGTTGATTTAGTGCTTTGTGAATTAAGACGAGGTGGCTATGATCCGATATTTGAAAGGGTCGAAACAGCTTCAGCGATGAAGATGGAACTTGAAAGGCAAGTATGGGATATTGTCCTTTCTGAACATTCCATGCCATTTTTCAGTGGAATTGGTGCACTGATACAATTGCAATTAAGTAAAATGGATCTGCCATTTATTATCATATCAGGTGTTATAAGTGGGGATGTAGTGGTAGAATACATGAAAGCTGGCGCTCAAGATTATGTGAGAAAGAATAATCTGACATCGCTAGTTGCTTCCATTGAGCGGGCATTAAGCGAGGCAGAGGAACGGATGAATCAAAGGCAAGCAGAGGAATTACTCCGTATGAATGAGAGTAGACATAGATTGTTACTTGAAAATCTTCCCCAAAGGATATTTTATAAAGATAAAAATTTAATGTATGTATCCTGTAATGAGAGTTTAGCTAAGGATTTGCGCATCAGACCAGATGAAATCTATGGAAGGACAGATTATGAGTTTTTTCCTAAAGAGCTTGCTGAAAAATACCGGGCAGGAGATAAAAGGGTTATAGAATCAGGACAGGCTGAGGATAGAGAAGAGAAATATATCAAAGACGGGCAAGAATTGATCATCCGTATGGTGGAAACCCCTATGAAAGATGAAAAGGGTGATATTATTGGAATATCAGGTATTTTTTGGGATATTACTGAAAAGGTATTATTATCAAGGGAGGCTGAACGCTCCAGGCATTTGGCATCATTAGGTGAACTGGCGGCAGGGGTAGCTCATGAGATTAATAATCCTATAAATGGTATTATCAATTGTGCCCAAATATTGTTTAATGAGAGCAAAGAAGGGAGTAGCGAACAAGATCTTGCCAGGCGAATTATCAAGGAAGGCGATCGTGTTGCCGGCATAGTGCACAGCCTCCTTTCTTTCTCCAGGCCAAGTGATACAAAAGAAAAAAAGAGTGATGTTTGCATGCATACAATCCTGTCTGATACGCTTATACTGACAAAGGCTCAATTGCAAAAAGAGGGTATTCAGATAAAGGCGAATGTTCCAAAGAGCCTGCCAAAAATAGTTGCAAATCCACATCAAATACAACAGGTCTTCTTAAATACCATAAGTAATGCACGATATGCCCTGAACCAAAAATATCCGAAAATACATGATAACAAGATTCTTGAAATCCTAGGTGAAGAGATAATGTTAAATAATTATCCTTATGTAAAAATCACGTTTTATGATCATGGTATCGGCATACCTGCTCATATCGTGCATAAAGTAATGGATCCATTTTTTACCACAAAACCGAGAGATAAAGGAACGGGATTAGGTTTAAGCGTAAGCCATGGTATTGTTACTGCTCACGGTGGCAAATTTATTATTGATAGTGTAGAGGGAGAATTTGCGAAATTTTCAGTAGTTTTGCCGGTAAAGCCTGTTGCAGATAGCTTGTAAATTTTAGATAAACTGTAGTGAGTTTTACCTATTGCATTGCTGCTCCATCGCTTTCGATTGAGCCAGCGAATTATTTACCGGAAAGATGTTTCTTTATTCGTATTCAGGTATGCTTATGGATGAACGGGTAGATTTTAACATCTTATAAATGGCAAATTCTGATTCGGCCTCAACGTGCATATCCTTTTCCTTGTAAAGGAGTCCTAGATTTCTGTGTGCATCAATATCATCTGCGTTAATATCTAAAACTTTCTTATATGCCTCAATAGCATCATCCCATTTGCCAATCTTTTGGTAAGTGAGTCCGAGGTTATAATAAGCGTTCACAAGGTTAGGGTCGATCTCTATTGCCTTTTCCCACTGGACAAGGGCAGTGTTATACATATTTTTCTTTGCATAGGCATTGCCTAATTTATAGTATAACCCTGCATGGTTTGGATAAACTTCGGTAATCTTCTCCCATGTTTGTATAGTTTTGTCTAATAAACCTTTTGCATTATATGCATCTGCAAGATTTATCAGGGCATCATAATCATTTGGATTGATTTCAATAACCTTGATCCACAAAGAGATAGCCTTGTCAAGATCTCCCTGATTATAGTACGCTATTCCCAGATTAAAGTAAGCATCAGTATTGTTAGGATTTAATTCAATAGTTTTACTCCAGGCAGCGATGGATCTATCATGCATCCCCTTTGTAGCATTAAGTTCAGCATAATTGTAATACGCCTCCGCATAGTCAGGTTTGCTATCAATAGCCTTTTTATATTCGGATAATGCCTCTTCCTGCATATCATTTTTTGTGTAAATCTCTCCTAAGGTGAAATGGGCTTCAGCAATTTTGGGATTAAGTTTAATTGCCTGTTCCAAGGAGGATACAGCATCTTTAGTTTTATTTTCTTCACTGTAAATGAGACCAAGATTGAAGTAGGCTTCAGCAAAGTCCGGTTGCAGTTCCAGTGTTTTTTTAAAGGCATCTATTGCATCTTTGGTATTATTTTTTGCATAAAGGGCAATGCCTAAATTATTATAAGCGTCGGGGTAATTTTGATCCGAAAGGAGTGCGGCCTTGTGCTCAGCGATCGATTCTTCAAGATCTCCTTGTTGGTAATAAAGCAAGCCGAGATAATTGTGCGCCTCTGCATCCTTGGAATTCAATTCGATAGTTTGTTTAAACTCACTTGTTGCTTTATCATAGAGACTTTTTGTGTAGTATACCAATCCGAGTGTGAAATGGGCGTCTGCGTTTTTCAGATCAAGTTTGATCGACTTTTTAAGATAGGTAATGGAATCATCAAGCATATTTTTCTTATAGTAGAGCAATCCCACATGATAGTTTGTATCAGTAGCTGAAGGGTTCAATTCGAGGCTTTCTTTAAAAGCTGTGAGAGATTCTGAGAACGCATTCTTATCTTTGTACGCTAAACCGAGGTCATTGTAAGCATCTGCCTTTTCTGCCGTCTGCGTTATCTTATAGTAAGAAACGGCAGCAAGGAGCTCTGCAATTGCTTCATCTGGTTTGTTATTATCATAATAGATCTTTCCCAGGTAATGATGCAATTCAGCATCTTCTTGTATTTTCTCAGAAGCAAGTTTCAATTCCTCCAAAGATTCATCTATCATTCCTTTCTTAAAATAAGAAATACCTATTACCTTATGTTGTTCTGGCGTATTTGCACCTGCAATCTTATCAGTAGCTGAAGTCAGATATCCCTTTTTTGTTTTATTCTCAACCTCTGTATAATGAGGGGTTCTGCATGCTAACGGAATAGTAGCTAGCAATGAAAGTATCAGGAAATGTCTTTTTATAGGTATATTGAGCAATTTTAAACCTTACACGAAAATAATAGATGAATACTAACGATTTATAGTCTTATGTATCGGGGCAAATAGTATTATAAAGTAGTAAAATCTATCAAAGTAGTATCTGAATGTCAAATAGTTAATTTTCAGGGTATTTTACGTTTTTCAAATGCATTGATTTTAGTATTTTCCAAAAAATATTGTATAGGAAGCGGAGGTTTAGATATTTATGAATACTAATAAAATTAAAGTGACAGGGAAGAGGTGTAGAATGTATAGATTCGTTGCGATCAAGAGGAAAATATGAGTTGAAGATGGGCAGCAGAAAATAGAACCAAGGCGCCAACAATACCTAATGATCTCATAGTCAAGAGAACGGCGCTTTCCTGGGGTAACAGGTTAAAGGGTTTTAAGTAGACGGAGAATGAAGACCAAGTTCGTATATAGAACACCAACTTTTAAGCGATTGCTTTAAGGGGTAATAGGTGAGTATAGATGCGAAGTTAAGAATGTAGCGAGTAAAAACTAAAAATTGTTCCAGATAAGTGGAAGATTTACCCAGGTCTTCTGTTAGAGAGAAGCCGAACAATCTTCACAATTTTTCCCTGTGTTCCTTTAAAACCCTTCCTGTTAACCTCATTCAAAAGTTCATTATTTAACAGTTGTCAGCAGCTCTTTCTTCTTTCCATCTTTGGCTTTCGTAACGAGTTCTTTGTCTCTGGGCGCATAGGTATCCAGACATTTATGATGCTTGCTCCAGATATTTTTCAAATGTGGCAGTGATTCAGCGCCCCGGATTTTCCTTACAAGCTCAGATGGTGTGAGGGGTTTAATTTTATCTGTATTGGTATAACTCGTAGGATTTACCGTTTTGTAAGGGGTAACTTCTTTTTTTCCTTCTGATTGAGTCAGAGGTTTTTTTCTCCAGAACTTTCTTCTCTTGCCATGTTTATCGGTATCCCAATACGATTCTGCATATTTCTCTTTCCAGGCATTCACAAATGATGGTTTCCATAACTCCAGGCTTATTCCTATGCCCTTACACAGCCTCATCAGGGCGTTACTCTTTGCACCTTCACATGCATCACTCCAACTCATATATGCATTATCTGGGTTATATTCCTGTTCTCCAATTGCAAATCCGGCCAGCTTCCCCTGGATAATAAGATGAAAGCCCCACACAAGGTAATCTCCATTATGTTTGGGCATTCCCTGAGGTACAATTGCCCAATTAAGGCCGAAAGCTTCCTTGAGCCTTGATACATATTCGACCCAAGGCAAATAAATCAGGCCATCGGGACGAATTTCGATGTCTTGTTCGTTTACCGGTCTGAATAATGCTTGCTTCTGCTGTTCCGTAAGCTCAACTGTTCCACAGGTAGGAATGAGTTTTTCGATTTCTTTGTCAAAATCATTAAGTTGTATTAATTGTGTGTCACCTGTTTCAGGTGAAATATTTTCTTCAGTTTTTTGAGTCATGATGCGTATCTCCTTACTTATTTTTTACTCCATTGAGTATTTCTTGTAATAAAACTCACTGATGTAGATCTCAATCTTAGATTTCCTATTTGGCGTTTTCAGAACTATAGTCCTTGCATTAACTTCCAAATTTGGATTTTGTGGACAATCATTATTTGTTATTGTCATGATTACTTTACCTCCAATTGTTATACAGGATTTGGTATTTTGAGAATTGGAATGATTCAACCAATTCCCTCACATATAGTTATAACAAAAATTGTATAGGTATGGTTTCATTTTTTTTCATAACATGAAGCAATACTGTTATAGACAGATGAGGTGTGATAAATTTATTTTATAGAGTATTATTCTATAAAGACTTAGAGAATATAGGCAAATAATAAATAGTTATTGAATGTGATAAGGGCATGTAGTAAAATTTATCGAATTGTACCGGGAACTAAACTTTTAGATACAAAAAATACTTATGGCTAATAATATCATTATTTTCGATACGACCCTTCGTGATGGAGAACAATCACCAGGTGCCAGTTTAGATATCAATGAAAAGGTCCAGATTGCCAGGCAATTGGCTTTGTTACAGGTAAATGTTATTGAGGCAGGGTTTCCCGTATCTTCTCAGGGTGATTTTGAATCAGTTAAGAGGATTGCCCAGGATGTACGGGGGGTTTCTGTAGCAGGTCTTGCCCGTGCAGTTGAAAAGGATATTGATAGTGCGGCGAGGGCGCTTGAGAAAGCGGAGAAGCCACGAATCCATATCTTTCTGGCGACTTCTGAAATACATAGGAAATATAAATTACTCAAGGCAAAGGAAGAAATTATTCATTTGGCAGTTAAGGCGGTCAAATATGCCCGAAAGTATGTGGATGACATAGAATTTTCACCTGAAGACGCATCGCGGACGGAACTGGATTTTCTCGTTCAGGTTGTAGAGGCTGTCATTGATGCTGGCGCAAAAACGGTCAATATCCCTGATACCGTGGGCTATGCAGTGCCGGATCATTATGCCTCTCTTATTCGTGGACTCAAAGAACATGTTAAAAACATTCATAAGGCAATAATCAGCGTACATTGTCATAACGATCTTGGACTTGCTGTGGCTAATTCTCTGGCTGCTGTGAAGGCTGGCGCACAACAAGTGGAGTGTACTATAAACGGTATCGGTGAAAGGGCGGGGAACGCAGCCCTGGAAGAGATTGTTATGGCTCTTAAGACGAGACAGGACTTTTATCATTGTTCCACGCGCATTGTCACTAAGGAGTTAATTGCTACCAGCAAATTAGTAAGTACTCTGACAGGGCTGAGAGTGCAGAGGAATAAAGCTATTGTCGGTGAAAATGCGTTTGCACATCAGTCGGGAGTACATCAGGATGGAGTACTCAAGGAGCGTACTACCTATGAAATTATAAAACCGGAAGATGTCGGACATCTGAAAACCAGGCTTGTACTGGGAAAGCTATCAGGACGGCATGCCCTTAAAGAACGAATAAAAGAGCTGGGATACGAGTTGTCGGAAGAAGAATTTGAGAGAGCTTTTAAAGAGTTCAAACATATTGCGGACAAAAAAAAAGAGGTATTTGATGAGGATATTGAGGCTATTATTGGTATCGAGAAAATGGAAGTTCCTGCTATTTTCCAATTAGAAGGTCTTAGCATCAGTTGTGGACCAAATACCGTGCCAACTGCAGGGGTGCGGCTCAAATTGCAGGATGGTAGCACCGTGGATAATGCTACCATCGGTGATGGTCCCATTGATGCACTTTTTAAGGCTATTGATCTATCGACAGGAATTCCTGGTAAATTACAGGATTACAATATTCAAGCTGTTACCAGTGGAAAAGATGCTATGGGTGAGGTCTATGTAAATATTGATGTGAATGGTAAATCCATAGCAGGGCGCGCGGTAAGTACCGATATCATTGAAGCCAGTGCAAAGGCTTATTTGCATGCGATTAATAAAGCAGCAGCAAATAATCCAAAATACACGATTCATCCTTAGAAATACTGGAAAAGAGAAAGCATTCCTTAACGTACCGGAAAGTGAAGAGGTACTTCTGCATATGAAATAAATTTCTTACATCCATGTCAAATAACATTTTCTTATAACTATATGATTTGTGTACCTATTATTGCAGATAACCTTGAAGATGCCCTTAAGGATATTGCAGAGGCATCAGAGGTTGCAGATATTGTCGAATTACGCATTGATTATATAAAAGACCTGAATTTAAAACGGCTGTTAAAAGGATGCATAAAGCCGGTAATTGTTACAAACAGGCCTGTCAGGGAAGGTGGTAAATTTACCGGGAGTGAAGAAGATAGGATTTCACTCCTAAAGCTTGCTGTCGAATTACAAGTTGATTACATAGATGTCGAGCATGATAGTATTCAAAAGGTAAACAATACCGGCAAAACAAAGCGAATCGTGTCTTATCATAACTTTGATAAAACACCCGATGACCTTACAGGTATTTTTCAAAGACTTAAGCAAAGTGGCGCTGACATTATAAAAATAGTTCCTTATGCGAACGGTATTACCGATAATGTTAAGATATATCAATTGCTTCAGCAGGTTGATATGCCAACAATTTCGTTCTGTATGGGTGAGTATGGCATTATTAGCCGAATATTATATAAGAAATTTGGCAGCTATTTGACCTTTGCTTCTCTTCAATCAGGAAAGGAATCAGCTCCCGGACAGGTTAGTATTCACGAACTTCTTAATACGTATCACGTGAGAAGGCAGGATAAACATACATCGATTTATGGATTAATAGGAAATCCGGTTTCTCATAGCATCAGTCCCGCTATTCATAACACCCTTTTTAAGGAGATGGGTTTCCATAATATATATGTTCCTTTTAAAGTGGATACTATTGGGAATTTTATAAGAGAATTTAGAGGATTAGATATAAAGGGTTATAGTGTAACAATTCCTCATAAAGAATCTGTAATGGGTCATCTGGATGGAATAGATCAAATAGCAAAGAAGATTGGAGCAGTTAATACGATTGTAAACAGAGACGGACGATTAATTGGTTTTAATACAGATTGTGAAGCTGCTGTTAGAGTATTAGAAGATATAAATAACGTATCCGGAATGGCAGCAAAGGCGGGAAGTTTACAGGGAAAAAAGGTTACGTTGTTCGGGGCAGGGGGGGTAGCCCGTGCGATTGCTTTCGGATTAAAGGAACGTGAGGCACAGATAACGATTTTCAACAGAAATTATGAACGGGCACAATCACTTGCCTGTGAAGTTGACTGTTTTTACAGGAAATTCAGTGATCTCCCGGCACTAGAAGCGGACATAGTAGTTAATGCAACTTCTGTGGGTATGTTTCCTTCAGTTCATGAAACCCCAATTGATAAAAACTATCTAAAACCCAACATGATTGTCTTTGATACTGTTTATAATCCTCCGGAAACGAGATTATTACGCGATGCCAAAAGTCTGGGCTGTAGGACTGTAGGCGGTTTGTCAATGTTTGTACACCAGGCAGCAGCACAATATAAATTGTGGACAGGGCAGATGCCATCACTTGAATTAATTGAGAAAATTGCCTATAAAAAACTATATCATGGGGAGTGACGGAGATCACTTTTAGTACATGAATATTATCTTAATTGGATTTCGTGGCACTGGTAAAACAACCATAGGAAGAATACTTGCCCAGCGGCTTGGTAAGGTGTTTATTGATGCGGATGAGTATCTGGAGCAGCGTGAGAAGAGGACAATTCAAAATATCTTTGCTGAAGGTGGAGAAGATCTATTTAGAGATATTGAGGTGCGGATTATTGAAGAGTTGTGCCGTTTAAATGATACGATTATTGCTACAGGTGGAGGGGTAATTCTTAGAGAAGAGAATGTCAGGAGGCTGAAAAGAAATGGAATTGTAATCCTCCTGGAAGCTGATGTGAATACTATATACAAGCGAATTTATGAGAATATTCAGACACAACATAAAAGACCGAATCTTACGAATTTGAACGGCTATCAGGAAATTGAATATCTTTTAGCATACAGAAGATCACTTTATGATAAAGCAGCAGATTTTGTATTTGATACAACCGTTCTACCCATAAACGACACAGTAAATAAAATAATTGCTTTTACTCAAAATTATACAGTAGCTTTAAAAAATTGTAGTAATGTATGAGATTCCAGCATCTTACCTTTCTCTTTCTATCGTCTGGAATTATTAATTTCCCGCACCATCTTACAGATTAATTTCTCGTAAGATTTAATGATCTCTGCCTGTTCCTTTTTCTCAAACGATTTTATAGGTTTCTCTTCTATTTTATCAGCAATTTCATGAATCTTTTTTACAAATGATGCAGCAGATTCTGCATCGGGGAGGGATTTTGTCTGGATGTCTGGTTTTGTTTGTTCCTTTTTGGGCTTTTTGACAAGAGGTTTTTGGCGTGATGCAGATTTCTTTGGAGATTGTCCTTCAAGAGCAGTATTTTTTTCTTCACTCATATTTTCACTCCTATAATAGTAGTAAGGTAAGCCTTGACACGAAATAAATACCTCTAATCATTCTCCTCTAAAGAATCCTGTATCTGTTGCATGATATCTAATACCTCTTCATTCATATCTTCGATTTCACAAACATCATTTTCTATTATTTCAAGGCTTGATTTTAACAATTCAAGGTTCTTTTCCATGATTTTCGACCTTTTTGCCACATCTTCCATCTCTTTATTCCTGGTGATAAGCTCCTTAATCCCGGACCCTATCTTTTTTTCTAATTCCAGAAAATTTTTTAACGCAGACTCCGTTTGTTTTTTATTTATCTCAAGGGTTTTGATTGAAGAATGTGAGGTCTTTTCCATGATGTCTATTCGTTTTTCAAGGGTATCAATCTTTTTTACAACAGTATCAAAATTCTTAACCAAAGATGAGAAACCTGCTAGTAAGACCTTAATTTGTTTATCAAAATTTTTTAGTTCTTTTTCTAATGATACTATGGCTTCTGTGGGGTTAGACATCTGCTTCGCATTTGATTTTTTCATATTTATTTTTTTCTTTTCTCTATAAACAGATATTCTTATGCCTCAACATGCCTTAAAAGGCATTGAAGCATGCCTGGATAAATATGATTTGTCTAAATTATGAATATATGTATACAGATAATTATAATCAAAATCAATGATATTTTTTCGTTGCAATTACCTGTCAGAGTATTTCTTTTCACCTATCGGGGTTACTGCTGTTTATTCTCTTAACTTTGCTTTATTTGACCTATAAAACTTTTTGTCAGGAAAGAAAGAGTAAGATATGAAACGAATATTCAATGCGGCGTAAATACATTTGGGATGCTTTGAGTATGATACAGAGGTAATCTTTTCTTTACAAAAAACTCAGATTTGTTGTGTTTTAAGTCTTGTTGTTGATTGATGCTTTGCAAAGTTTTATCTTATTGTTAATAATGGTAAATTGGCATATACTCTGCAAATCGAATCAGCAAGTTTGTCAGGATCATGCCGTATTAGGTCTTGTTTCTCCCAAAGAATGCGTTTTTGGTTAATGTCCTCAATCAAATCGGCCTTCTTAATATTCACATTCAAATTATAAACGCCCTCATCCATTAAAGCTAATTCAGCCCCTTCTTTTTGATATTTATCAAGGATGTCTTTACGGGGGATATTATTATTCACAATGACATAATCGAGCACACCATCCCCAAGATATTTTACAACAGCATTGATATGATCAGAAACCTTGTAGTGATCAGTTTGTCCAGGTTGAGTGACAATATTGCAGATATAAATCTTTTTAGCTTTGCTATCTCGGATGGCATTTCTGATGCCTGAGACCAGGAGATTTGTTATAAGGCTTGTATAGAGGCTGCCTGGTCCTATCACAATAATATCTGCTTTTAGAATTTCTTCTACAGCTTCCGGGAGAGGTGTCACATCTTTGGTTTTCAAAAAGACATTTTTAATGGGTGCTTTTCCCAGGGCACGTACATTAAATTCTTCCTCTACCTTGGTTCCATCTTCTAATTCTGCACAAATATGAGTGTTTGTAAGGGTTGAAGGAAGTACCTTACCCCGAATACTCAATATCTTACTTGCCTTTTTAATCGCCTGTTCGAAACTACCGGTAATATCAGTCAATGCAGCCATGAGCAGATTTCCAAGACTCATGCCTTCCAATGATCCTTTGTTGAATCTGTATTGGAACAGTTGATACAAGTCTCGCTCCTGTTCTTCCGTTTCAGAGAGCGCCGCAAGACAATTTCTCGCATCTCCTGGCGGAAGTATTCCAAATTCTTCCCGCAGAACACCGGAGCTTCTGCCTGAATCGGTAACGGTTACGACAGCGGTAAGGTGTTTACTGTATGTTTTTGAACCTTCCAGCATAATGGGAAGTCCTGTACCTCCTCCAATAGCAACAATTTTTAGCCTGTCGGGTGTCCTTCCTACATTGTTGAGCTGTAGAATGGTAGGGACCTGGAAGATGCGTTTAATTTTATAATGAGGTCTATCATATTCATTCATAGAGGGCTCATTCTTATACCTTCCATGCAGCATTTGAATAGTGATCATGCCTAAGGATTTTGCAATTCGCAATTCATCCCGTATCTTGTCACCGACCATAACCGTTTCGCAAGGGCTGATAGTATATCTTCCAATAAGATTACGGATGCAATCCTCCATAAGGGGACCAATCTCCTGATCGTTAATTACAATCTCATCAAAATATGGTCTTAATCCAAGAATGTTTATCTTATTCTCCTGACGTTCGTGAACGCCTACAGATAAAAGGAAAAGATAGTAACCTCTGTCTTTTAATTCTTTAAGCGTAGGAATAACATCGGGGAATGGTTTGATCTCAGAAACCTCGCTGCTGTTGTATGCCTTGTAGGCAATATTGATTAACGTCGTATTTGCACGATATTTGTTTACGATTTCGTTGAATACCAGATGATATGGGCCGTATTTATCGGAAAGTTCTTTTTGTAACTGATAGGCTTCTTCTTCTGTGCATGGTAGTCCTGCTTCGACCATCGCTTTAGCTGCGCGTTTCCTTGATGCATCGATAAGCAGACCTGTACAATCATATAGGGTATCATCCAAATCAAAGATTACAGCCTTTATTTTCATAACAAAACTCCTTACTTCTGTAAATGTGATTCTTTCCTTAATTTATTTACTAATAAATGGGCCTGTCTTATAGGTTCGGGAATACGGTATCTGTAGCAGCTTGCCATAACAATACGGATCGCAAATGCCAGATTTGTTTTATGTCCGGGAGATATAAATACAGGTTTTGTATTTATCTTGGTTCGAAGTGCAGCCCCTACAACCTCATTTTTGTATAGAAGCTTTGTGTATGAGCCTACCGCATTTTCAACGGGACTATATTCTCCTACCAATCTACTCTTTGCGCACCCAATGGTTGGTTTATCGAGAATCAACCCCATGTGAGATGCCAGGCCAAGATGCCGGGGATGGGCAATTCCTTGCCCATCAAACAGAATAATATCGGGCTCGTTTTTGAGTTTACGAAATGCCTTAAGCAGGATAGGCGCCTCACGGAAGGAAAGCAGCCCGGGAATATAAGGAAATCTTGCCTTGCCTATTGCTGTAGCTTCTTCAATCTGCTCTAAATATTTGTTCAAGGTAAATACAATCACACCTGCAAAGAAATAATCACTCTGTTTGTCGTAGGAAACATCGGCGCCTGCTATCGTATCTATTTTCCCGGATGATTTTTTTATAATTAATAAATCCCTTAGCGTTTGTTGAATTTGAATGGCTTTTTTATAATCTACATTCCATGCGTGTAATTTGTTGAATTTCATATCTATTTTCCGTGGTGTTCGTCATTGAGCAGAGAAAACACGCTTCATGCAAAAAATATGTATATGCGCCGGGAAGTATTTATCCTTACTAAGGGGCTTCTAATTCTTCAATTTTAGGTAAATCTTTAATATCTTTTAACCCAAAATATTCAAGAAATTTTTTTGTGGTGCCATAGAGTAAAGGATGTCCTAATGACTCATCCCTTCCTACGACCTTAACAAGGTCTTTTTCCATAAGCAATCGAATAATTTGGCCTGATTGGACTCCACGGATGGATTCTAAATTTGCCCTTAAGATAGGTTGTTTATAGGCAATTATAGCGAGTGTTTCGAGAGCTGCCTGTGAAAGTCTCGTTTCTCCCGATTTCTTTCTTAATTTGGTTATCCATTCATAATATTCAGGTTTTGTATATAACTGATAACCGCCGGCAATTTCTTCAATTTGAAATGATCTTCCTTGTATCTCATAGTCGTTCTTTAATTGTGTAATGGCCTCCTGAATTTGAGTGCTATCAATATCTTCAATGATATCCTTCAGTTTTCGTAGCGTAATAGGTTCTTCGGCTGCAAATATCAATGATTCAACAATAGGTTTAATTTCTTCTATTTCTCTCATATACAAAATGCCGTTTACAAAAGATCATTTGATTTCCCAGTCCACAGGTTGAGCAATGTTCTTGATTTTATCTATGGCATTCCGTACAGCATTGATTGCTGCTTTTGTAGATATGGTAGCTCCTGTAATAGCGGTAATTTTATCAGCATCTTTTACTTTTGAGACAACAAGCTGATTATACATTTTTTGCTTGAATTGCTCCTGGAACCACGGTTGAGTTTTATTTTTTACCTTTTTTGATAATCCAAATTTCTTAACTCTTTCCGGTTGTTTAAAGAACGGTAATTTCCATGATTCATTGCTATCCCGGTCTAGCGGTTTCGGTTCTTTGCCAAAAATTATACTCCAAAGTGTAGAGGTACTCTCGATATCAGTCATTTTTGTTCCCAAACCAGGAGTTTCATTTTGTGCAAGAATGTTGATACCGAGAATTTTTTCAAAGCTGGGATCGATTCCAACCATGATTTTAATCTTACTTGAATATCCTTGCGCTTCCCCGTACGCTGCATAGCCAATAACCTGGCCTTTCTTGTTGATACCTTTATAAACATGGTCCTGGTCAGTTGTATTTGGGGAAGTAATTTCTATTGGACTTTCCAGGCCAGGTAACACGGTATACAATGCCTCCATCCGGGTAGCCAGTTCCTTTTTTTTGATGGTACTCTTGGTAAGCAAAAAGGTTGATGAGACTCCAAGAGAAGCCAAAAGGGAAACGAGAGTCAGAACAACCGTGTATTGTGTCTTCTTTTGCATCTTAAGCTTTCTTTATTCTGGTACCGTATAGCCGGGGTTTTGTGAATCGATCAATAAGAGGTGTTGCTGTGTTCATAAGCAATAGAGAATAACACACACCCTCTGGGTAGCCAGAATAAAAACGAATCAGTACTGTTAATACACCTGTACCAACAGCAAAAATGATAAGCCCTGATTTTGTTAAGGGAGAGGTAACCATATCTGTTGCCATAAAAAACGCCCCAAGAATCAACCCTCCTGCAAGAATGTGATAAAAGGGATTATTGGCCCATGGTGTTTTTATTTGTGAGGGTAAAATTAAAACCATAATAAAAACCGTAGCTATATAATAAGCTGGTACATACCAGTTTATGTAACGTTTATAGATTAGATAGGCGCCACCCAACAATAAGGCAATTGTGGAAGTTTCACCGATACAGCCTGGTACGCTTCCTATGAGGAGTTGCATGAAATGGTATGCTTCTGCCCCTGCCTCTTTTGCTAGCGGTGTTGCTCTTGTTACAGCATCTACCATATTTCCTTCAGGGTCAATTTCTGTTATGTTATGAAAAAGATTGCCAATTCCATGTTGTAAGACACGCCAATCTGAATTAAGAGCGGCAGGATAAGCAGTTTGCAGGAATGCGCGTGCTGCCAACGCCGGGTTCCAGATGTTATTTCCAAGTCCTCCAAAAGCATGTTTTACAATGGCAATTGCAAAGAAAGAGCCGATTACAGGTATATACCATGACACGCCAGGAGGTAAGGTATATGCTAATAAGATACCCGTAACAACAGCGCTACCGTCCTTCAAGGTACTTATGACTGATATCTTTCGCATCCATAGAATAAGCGCTTCAGTGAAAATAGCACTTACAATGCTTAATAAAATGACGTACAGACAGTAATATCCGAAGGTAAAGATACCGGCGATCCCGGCAGGAACTAAAGAGAGTACCACGGCCCACATTATCCGTGGAATACTGTCTGTATCACGAATATGAGGGGATGCGCTAGCAATTAAAATACTTTTATCTTGAACTTGGTTTAACATTTTTATTTTCGTTCGACCGGCGTTGCCTTCTGTGCCTTTTGTTTAGCAATCTCAGCCTTTGCAAATTTAATGAGGTGGACAATGGGTCTTTTTGCTGGACAAATATATGTGCAGCAACCACATTCTTTACATTCCATTACGTTATTTTCCAACGCCAGATTAAACTCTTTTGCTTCACTTTGGATACTTAATATGCTGGGATTAAGTCCATACGGACAACTATCAATGCAACGTCCACATCGAATGCATGCATGGGAGTTCCGTTGCTGAGTACCTTTGAATGCGAGAATACCTCCCGTTCCTTTGATGGTAACGGCGGTATCTATATTGCCTTGTGCAATGCCCATCATAGGGCCACCAAAAATAATCTTATCGATATTTGAAACGACCCTTGCTTCTTCCAGTAAATGTTTGATCGGTGTCCCTAAACGAACGAGGAAATTTTGCGGATTTTCTACCCCATTCCCGGTAACGGTAACTATGCGCTGAATGAGAGGCCTTTTAAATTTTACTGCTTCATACACGGCAAAAGCGGTGCCTACGTTAATTACAATAGCACCTACCTCTAAAGGTAATTGCGTTGGTTTAAATTCCCTGTTCAATAATGCCTTAATAAGTTGATGTTCGGCTCCCTGTGGATATTTTACTTCCATAAGATCTACTTTAATATCCGGCTCATCTGATAGAATATCTCTGAAAAGGGTATAAATATCTTCTTTGTTCGCCTCAATGCCGATATGCGCTTTTTTGCATCCGATACACTTCATAATAAGCTTTAAGCCCTGGATAATTTCGCGTGATCTATCAAGCATAAGCCGATAATCACAGGTAAGGTAGGGTTCGCATTCAGCACCGTTCATTACAACGGTATCGATAGGTCTATCTTTCGGCAGGGTAAGTTTTACATGAGTAGGGAAAGTGGCGCCACCTAATCCCACAACTCCTGCTGATTGGATACGCTGTTTAATTTCATCAGAAGAAATGAGATCTATATCGGTTTCGACATTGGTACCTTCCGTCCATGAATCTTCATCAGTTCTTTCGATAATAACCGACGGAGATTTTATGCCAGTAACTGGATGTGGCCATGATACAATATCGGTTACTTTACCCGAAATAGAGGCGTGTACATTCGCAGATATAAAACCTTGCGATTCTCCAACCAATTGGCCTTTTGTTACATAATCCCCTTTTTTAACAATGGGTTTGCAAGGAGCGCCAATATGCTGGCTCATAAGTAAGTATACGATCTTTGGAAGCGGGGCAAGTACCTCTTTTCTATCCTTCGTAAGAGATTTTCCATCCTCAACAGGATGGATACCGCCAACAAAGGTTTTTAATTTTGATTTGACAAGGGTTATCATGTTTACAGATCTTACTTTTGTATGTAATTTATCTTAATGCACGATCAATTTGACGTATGGCTTGTTTTAAACGCAATTCATTTTCTACTATTGCAAGCCTCAGATATCCCTCACCATTCTCTCCAAAGGCAGCGCCAGGTGCAACGGCTACTTCAGCTTCATTAATAAGTTTAAAGGCGAAATCTACCGAACCCATAGAACGATATTTTTCAGGAATAGGCGCCCAAACAAACATAGATGCCTTAGGTTTTTTTACATCCCATCCGATACGGTTAAGTCCATCACAGAGCACATCCCTTCTGGATTGATAAATTTTTGCCTGCTCTTTTGCATATTTATCACATTCCCGGAGTGCGATGATTGAGGCAATTTGTACTGGCTGGAAGATGCCGTAATCGTAATAGCCCTTAACCTTTGCCAGGGTATTGACAATTTCCTTGTTTCCCACGCAAAAACCTAGTCTCCAGCCTGCCATGTTAAATGATTTTGACATGGTATTAAATTCTACACCTACCTCTTTTGCATGCTTAACCTGTAAGAAGCTAGGGGCCTTGTAACCATCGAAGGTCATCTCACAATATGCGAAATCATGGACAATGATAATGTTATGTTTCTTGGCAAAGGCTACAATTTCCTCAAAGAAACTTAATTCAACTGTAGCTGCTGTAGGGTTATGAGGAAAGTTTAAGATGATTATTTTGGGTCGGGGAATAAGACTCTTGGCCGTATTGATTAAGTTAGGTAAAAATTTTTCATCTTCCGTGAGTGGTACACTGATAACACTCCCTCCAGCAAGATTCACTGCATGAATATGGATAGGAAAGGCAGGATTGGGTACAAGAGCCATATCACCTGTTTCCAGTAAACCTAAACACAAATGGGATATCCCTTCTTTTGATCCAATAGTACAAACCACTTCTTCCGGGTCTAAGGATACTCCAAACTGTTTTTCATAGTATTTAGCAACCTCTCGACGGAGATTAAAAATACCATTAGCAGAGACTGTATATCGGTGATTTCTCGGATCCTGTACAGCTTCGCATAATTTCTGAATAATTGGTTCGGGGGTAGGATCGTTAGGGTTCCCCATGCCCAAATCGATCACATCGATGTTATTACGTCTCTTTTCGTATTTTAGTGCATTTAATCGACCGAATAAATAAGGTGGTAACCGTTTTACTCTATTAGCAACATTAATTATAAATTCTTCAGGCATTTGATTTCTTCAATGGACTCACATTGTGATGGTAAAAAATTTTTTATAGAAAACATATGAAATAATATAAAAGTGTTTTTCATTTTAATTACGGTTCAAATTTTTTGTGATTGAAGCATTTTCTACAAGGCTAATAAGCCAGGGTCCAATTCTCTCCCGGTATCGTTGATTTTTAACTACTTTTTCCAATTCCCCTCTGACGGCTTTGTAACTCTTATTGCTGGCTGCCTTCCTATTCGTAACCTTCATAATATGATAGCCGTAGTCTGTTTTTATAATATCACTGAGCTCTCCGATCTTTAAAGATGCTACCTCTTTGCCTACAGTGTCCTTTGGACTAAAAGGTTGCATTTTGCCGCCTTTAATAGCAGAGGCGCGATCAATTGACTCGTTTTTTGCAAGGGTTTCGAAATCCGCGCCTGCCCGTAACTTTTTCAGTGCTTCTTCGGCGTCTCTGCGGCTTTTAAAGACAATTTGGCTTGCTTCTATCTTCTCGCCATATTCCAGATCATAGGCTTTTTGCAGATCTTCTTCTGTAATAGCGATTGTTTTTGTCATAATCTTTTCTGCGAGAATCTCAACTTCCGCTTGTTTTCTCATCTTCTTTAATAGTTTTTCTTCAAATTGTTCAAAACTGGCGCCAACTTTTGCCAATTCCTTTTCAAGATCGGCTTTATCTTTTATCCTATTGATTCGCATAAGATCTTCAATTTCGGTGCTGACGAGCTTTTTTAATTTTTGTTCAACCTCTGCAGCCGTAACGTTGATTCCTTCTTTCTCTGCTTCCTGATAGATTAACGATCTCCGGATAAGCACTTCCAATGCATCCTCTCCATAGGTATCTATTAAAAGATTCGAGAGATCCTGCCTTGTAATTTTTTGCCCATTTACAATGGCTACTACATCTTTATCAGTATCAGCAACCGTTTGTTGTTCATTCTTTGTGATTTTTTTGGTATTCGATTCTTTTCCCAATGTTATCTTGGTGAAAAATGCTCCTACAAAAACGAATAAAGCGAAAAGATACATTGTTACATAGATTTTCATTACGATACTCATTCGATAAAATTAAACAGATAACGCTTATTACAAGAAGTATAAATTGAAATTTAATTATATCACAGTTAAAATTAAGGTGTCAACGTTTTTTAACTTTAAAAAGTAAGGAGAATAGAGTGACGGTAATTATCATGGCAGGTGGTAGAAGCCGGAGAATGGGCTTCAATAAATCGTTTCTTAAGTACGGAGATAAAACATTTATTGAGCATCAAATAACTAAACTGAATAAAATCTTCCATGAAATTATTATATCAGCAAATGATCGTAGTATTTATGATAATTTACATTTACCCATAGTGCCCGATGTGATACCAGAGAAAGGTCCGCTGAGCGGTATTTGCGCAGGGTTGATGTATACAAAAAATTCTCATGCCTTCGTAGTTGCTTGTGATATGCCCTTTATTAATGAAAAGGTGATTCTTTATCTCAGGAGATATATCGTTGGCTATGATGTGGTTGTGCCTCAGACTAACCGTGGGTTAGAACCTATGCATGCCTTTTATTCCACGAATTGCATACAGCCGATGTATCGCTGTCTTGAAGAAGGTAAGTTACGAATTGTTGATTTTTTTTCAGAAGTGAGGGTAAAGATTGTGGATGAAAAGGAATTCGGAGGATTGGATGCATCTGGGCAATCCCTTATTAATTTAAATACCCCTGAAGAATACAAGAAATATTGTGGTAACAATTAATGAGGGTTGTTGGTGGACTGACTTAAATCAAATTTTGCACGTATAAATGCTTAAGAATTTGTAAATAAGTAAATTGCTCATACCATTATATAAGGATGGTTTGTACCATCCTTATATAAAATATGCTTTTGATAGTTTTGAAAATTATAAGCTCTTAAGAATTCGCTGTAATTTAGTTGGTTTGCCCTTTAAGACGTTCATATTCAGCGAACGCTTTCTCAGATTCTGAAATCATCCCCTTTTTCTTGTATGCAAGGCCCAGATTGTAATGAATGTTAGCCATGCCTGGTTCAACGGTTGCGACTTTTTGAAACTCTTTTATCGCCGCGTCATACATTCCTTTCTTGCCGTATTCAATACCTTTTTCGTTAATCTTTTTAATGTCTAATTCACTAACAGTCTCAGCCTTTCTTTCTTCAGATATATTTGCTCTTGGGGTTACTGAAGGATAGGATGGTACAGGAGAAGTATCTTCTCCCTTTTGAGTATCATTCAGAGATACCTTCTTATCAACAGATATCTTTTTATTGGCAGTTTTTTGTTTTGTGCTCTTGAGTTTTGTATTGGCTTGATTTTTTTGTGCCATCTTTTTCTTTGAAGCCTTTGAAGTCTTTTTTACTACTGGTTTTGATGCGTTAGTATTTTTGGCTACTTTTGTCTTGTGAGTGAGTTTGCTGTATGCAACTTCTAAGGACGTAGTTTTCTTCTTCAGTTTAGTATGTTCTTTCTCCAATGCAGATTGTTTCGTTCTCATCTGCGCATATGCTTTATTCAATTTATCCTTCTCAGATGCAAGCATATTAATTCGTCCTTCCAAATTTTGGTTCATAGTATCAAGGTTATCCACTTTTTGGTCTAATCCATCAAAAGTTTTTTCAAGAGTGGTTTGGAATTGATGGAAGGAACTCTTTTGGTATCTTGCTTCCTGCTTCTCGTATTTATACCGATTTTCTACTCCCAATGTTGTTTTGTACCTGGCAGTTATTACGAATGACGCCATAAGAAAAATTTTAAGCGATTTCTTTATTATTGTTTTCTCCTTTTGCATAATCATTGTTTTTTCCTCCTACAAAAACAGTAATAATACGGAAGTAAAGTTATCCAAAATTTAAAGTTATATATTATACCTAATAGTGTAAATTTCAAGAGATTTTAATCGTTTTTTACAAATAAATTTATACCTGTTTGACATACATCAACAGGAAGCAATATTATTCTTTTTTACATTGACTTCTTTTGTAAATATCAATATTATTACTTTGTAAGGTGAAGTGCTTATATTCCTGCTAACCCTTAATGGAGTAATCAGTAGATGAAAAATAAGAAAAATAGTAAGAGCATTTGTTTTGGATGTAATTATGCCATTATTTTAGATGCAAAAATTGCCTTTTGTAATATCCTTATGCGTGATGTATCATACAAATCTTGTACTGCCTTTGAACGGAATTGGCAAATAAATGATATTGTTCCGGAAAAGACTAAAGAAAAGAAAAAAGGGCAATAATAAAGATACTATATTTTAAGTGATTATTAATAAGGGATAATGCGGGTCGTGCGGCATTATCCCTTTTTTGTTTATTAGGGCAAAGTTTGCTGAAGATCAATCTTGTGATACTCTTTTTATCAGGAATTATCTATTTTATTGACTATTTTTTAATATATGCTAGACTTTTTAGAATTTAAGCTTATAGTATGTTGTGTGTGGAAAAACGAATCCTTTTAACTATGACAGATTCTCCAGTTTGTTTTAAAAAGTCGTGTCGCATTCGGGTAATGATGTTATAACTTTAGGCATGTTATTTCGTGATTTTAATTGATGGAGAAGGAAATGAAAGAAGAATTTACTCAGTTCAAAAAGCTTCTGCTTTCGTTGCGTGAAAGATTAGTAGGCAAAGTTGATTCTATGCAAGGAGAGGCGTTAAAAAGATCCAGACAAGATGCGTCTGGTGACTTGTCTAACGTTCCAATTCATATGGCAGATGTGGGTACTGACAATTATGAAAGAGATCTTATGATCGAGCTTATACAGACAGGAGAACAAAGTCTGCGTGATATAGACACTGCTTTAGAAAAGATTGAAGAAGGTACCTTTGGTATTTGTGAGTTATGCGGGAAAAAAATAAATAAAGAGCGACTAAAGGCTGTGCCTTATGCAAAACTTTGTATTGATTGCCAGAGGGAAGAGGAAGTCGATCACGCCTAGTATATTCCATGAAAAACATACCCGCATTTGTTATTACTACGGTGAGTGGAGTAATTCTCGATATTATATCAAAGTGGTTTGTTTTCTCCCGGTTAGATGCCTTTGAAAAAGTAACCATAGTTCCTGGTTTACTAAATATATTAAGAACTGAAAATGAGGGTGTTGTTTTTGGAATGTTCCCTGGTAGAACGAACGCTTTCATCGCTTTTTCAGCTATAGCAATTATAATAATTATATGTATTTATATCTGGTCAGATAAAACATTCTTTGTATCAAATGTAGCTTTGGGACTTATTCTGGCGGGTGCTATAGGAAACCTATGGGATAGAATATGGTTCAGCCATGTAAGAGATTTTATAGATCTCCATATTAAAGATAAATACCACTGGCCTACTTTTAATATAGCTGATAGTTTGATTTGCGTTGGTATATCTATCATGGTTTTTAGCTCCTTTTCCTTAAAGAAGCAGAATGAGCATGCCTAAAAACTGTTTTTTGTAAGATCCTGATATTTTTTCAGTAAGCTCAGAGTTACTTTTCCTGGTTTCCCTGTACCGATTATCCTTCCATCAATTCTTACAACAGGAATAATTTCAGCAGCAGTTCCGGTCAAAAAACATTCATCGGCAATATACAAATCGTATCGGGTCATTAATTCTTCTTTAACCTGGATTCCGATTTCAGTGGCTAATTCCATTACAATATTCCGGGTAATGCCGATTAATATTCCGGCGTTTTCCGGAGGAGTTAAAAGGGTATTATTTTTAACAATAAAGATATTGTCCCCAGCACACTCTGCTACATAACCATCCTTATTGAGCATGAGCGCTTCTCCGGCTCCTGCTTGTATGGATTCTAATTTTGCTAAGATATTATTCAGATAATTAAGCGATTTTATTTTGGGGTCGAGGGCAGAAAAATGATTTCGAATCGTTGTTACTGTTACAATATCCAGTCCTTTTTCATAAAGTGTTTTTGAATATAGTTCAATGGTATCTGTGATAATAATGACCTGCGGTGTTGCGCACTTGTTGGGATCTAATCCAAGTTTTCCAACGCCTCGGGTAACAACGAGGCGAATGTAAGAATCCGTTAGATTATTAGCCTCCATGGTTTTTTTTATAGCATGCGCCATTTCATCCTTTGTTAAGGGAATTTTTAGCGATATGGCTGTTGCTGAATCATACAATCTATCAAGATGCTGATTTAATGTAAATATTTTCCCATTATAGGCACGTATTCCTTCAAATACTCCGTCTCCATAGAGCAGCCCATGGTCAAAGACAGATATTTTAGCATCTTCTTGAGGAAGTATTTGACCATTTATATAAATCTTTAATCCCATTAATCTACCTTTTACTCCTTTCTTTCCTTCTATTCTAAAATACGTCCGTCGATAATTCTTACAATGCGTCCGGCATGTTTGGCTATTTCTTCATCATGAGTGACGATTATCAGTGTCTGGTGTGATGTTCTGTTCAAATCCCAAATTAATTCGAGAATCTCATGACCTGTCTTTGTATCTAAATTACCTGTAGGCTCATCACACAGCAATATTTCAGGGTTATTGATTAATGCCCGTACGATAGCGACTCGCTGTCTTTCCCCGCCGGAAAGTTGCGATGGTTTATGCGTTACCCGGTTTCCCAGTCCGACTCTCTCCAACAGTGAGAGTGCCTTACTTTTGTAGTTTTTATCCGGTATTTTTGAATTTGAGAATCCACTTCCTATCAAACTTGGCAGTAAAACGTTCTCTAATGCAGTAAAATCGGGTAAAAGGTGATAAAACTGGAAGACAAATCCGAAGGTGCGATTTCTTGTCTCTGCCTGTTTTTTTGCACTTAATTTCGTGAGATTTATACCCTTGTATAATACTGAACCAGACGTAGGTGTATCTAAAATTCCTAAAATATGTAATAGCGTGCTTTTCCCTGCTCCAGATGCGCCTACAATTGCTACAATTTCATTTTTTTCGACAGAGAGATTTACCCCATGTAAGACAGGTAATGTGCGTTCACCGCTTGTGTATTCCTTAAATATATTTATAGCTTGTAATATACTGCTGCTCATGATATTCACATTACCATTTATCTACACCGTGAACAAATATTTTTAGCCTGCAACTATATCACACGGGTAAATATTAGTCAATTTTAATTTAACGTTACTACCTTTCCAAAGAGTCATCAATTCCCTGATTGGCCAAAGCGTCGGCATGGATGTTTTCTTCTCTGCGCACATGCTGAATTTTCCACACAGATATCTTGTGTAGAAGCGCCATAAGTTCATTATAGAGAGGCAGAATACTGGCGCTTTTTACACGGTATATACCATTCAGTTGTCTTACGAGAAGTTCGCTATCCGTTTTAAAGATTACTCTTTTAGCGTTATGATGAATGGCTTTTTGAGCTGCCAGTATCATTGACCGGTATTCAGCAACATTATTGGTAGATTTTCCGATATACCTGCATGCCTCTTCAATAATATGATGTTCTTTATCGTATATAACTATGCCAATGCCTGCTTTGCCGGGATTTCCCCTTGATGCACCGTCGGTATGAATAATAAGTTCATCCAATTCGCTTGTTTTATGTTGCATACCTGAATGCAGTTGTAATCTTTCTTCATCAGATTTTTTCCCTTTTTTTTGATGAGAAATTTCCTGAATAAAGGTATCGATCATCTCTTCAGTTATAGAGGGATTCTCTTTGATTAATTTTTCTTTATCAAGGTATTGAAATATTAGGGGTAATAACTCTTGAAAGGGCGTATCTTCCATACTATATAAGCTCCCTTTATAAAATATATTAAAAATCCATTGTATTACATTATATTCTAGAGATCAGACTTCTGAATAGCAAATATTTTTAGAAGTATCAAACCTGATTTTTTCTTAATAAAGAACGATATTTTGGCAATAATTCTCTCCAGGTATGCATCCTTTTTGATGCCCTTCATACCTCATGTGACATGCCGCATTTTGTAACAGCACACTTTTGTGATATGTCACACACTTTATCAAATGTATCATAGATGTATTTCCTTTTTCTTTCCAGGAGAGGTCTGTTTTGCCGCAAAAACGCAATTAAATTAAATTTTCTCCTCTATGGTATATTTTTTGATATTTTTGTATGAATGATCAGTTCTTAAAGGATTGTGTACTGTCCAATACTATTATTAACCATTCCTTAGTAATATCTTGAGGAGGAAAGATTTGTATGAGAAAAAGTATATGGTATTTTATCGCTGCAGTTTGTATATCCATGCCCTCTTATACGGTTTTGACTTATGGTCAGTCAAATATTGTATCTGATGATTTCAGGGCAACAAATCTCAATAAAGATATATGGACATTTATTAATCCTCTTGGAGATGCAAGCCTGATCATGACAGGAACTGGTATATCAATATCTGTTCCTGCGGGGATATCACATGAGATAAGGAGTGGAGGAAATACTGCTCCGCGGATTATGCAGCCTGCTAATAATACCGATTTTGAGATTGAGGTAAAGTTCGGGTCTCAATTAAGCAAAAAGTATCAGATGCAAGGATTAATTATTGAACAGGATAGTAAAAATTATCTGCGCTTTGATTTTTATTCTAATAGCACAGATATTACAATTTTTGCTGCAAGTTATGCAAATGGATCTTCCACCACCAAAAAAAACCGTATTATAATGGATGATACTCCTAGTCCTGTTCCTTTATATATGCGTATTAAACGACAGGGAAACCAGTGGACACAATCGTACTCCTATAATAGAGTGAAATGGTTTACTAACGTTAGCTTTAGCTATGGTCTAACAGTAAAATCAGTAGGGATATTTGTGGGGAATTCTGGCAGCAGCAGTATACCGGCATATACCGGCCTGATTGATTATTTCTTCAATACATCATCTCCTATTAATCCGGAGGACGGCGGGAACACAAAACCACCTGTAGTTAACGTTTGGTACGGTAATTATCAGCGTTTTGGATATCTTGGAATACCACAAAGATGGATAAATATCCTGGGCAGGGTATCAGACCCTGACCTGGATGATATTTCCTCACTATCATATTCTCTGAATGGAGGACCAAAGTATCCTCTCTCTCTTGGACCAGATGAAAGACGTCTTACTTCGTTTGGCGATTTTAACATAGATATAGCATACACAGATCTTTTATGCGGACAAAATCAAGTTGCAATTACGGCAACTGATACTTTTGGTAACACAGCTCTTAAGACTGTGGATATTAAATACGATTGTGGGAATATATGGCCTGAAACATATTCTGTTAACTGGAGCTCTGTTACGAATATACAAGATGTGGCGCAGGTTGTTGATGGTATCTGGGTGTTAGGGACAGGTGGCGTTCGTACAGCGATAAAAGGGTATGATCGTTTGATTGCAATTGGTGATGTTTCCTGGGATGAGTATGAGGTTACCGCCCCTGTTACTATTCACAAGCTAGGATCTTCAACACACCGTGGTTCTGTTGGTTTTGTGATGAGGTGGAAAGGTCATTACGATTGGGATGGCAGCCGTCCGAGGTGGGGATGGTATCCTTTTGGAGCTTTTGGAGGATATGATTGGGTATGGAATGGAGAGTCAGGAGATTATATATTACGTATGTTTGGAAATAAAAGTTCAATTGCAGAAGACAAAAGTGGCCGGCATTTAAAGACAGGTATAGAATATTTATTTAAAATGCGGGCGGAAACGGCTGGAGGGAAAAGTGTTTACTCTTTAAGAATATGGGAAAAAGGTACATCCGAACCTTCAGAATGGGATTTGAGAGGACTAGGGGTAGAAGGAGAGTTACAACAGGGTTCATTGTTGTTATTAGCTCATTATGCAGATGTCAGTTTTGGCAATGTAACAATAACGCCCGGTCCTTTCTATAATAATACAACGCCGCCGGTAATCAGTAACATTCAAGTGGTATCCAATAATACAAAAGCAACAGTAACCTGGACTACCGATAAACCTTCGACAAGCAAAGTAGATTACGGACCAACATCTGCTTATGAGAATGGTTCTGTGAAGAATGCTTCTCTGGTGACTTCCCATACTATCGTACTTACTGAACTAACCCAGGGTGCTTTGTATCACTATAAAGTTACTTCTGTTGATGGATACGGGAATAGCTCAAGTTCTTCGGATCTTGTCTTTACGGCAAGTTCTAGTCTGAAGGCTCTCTATAGTTTCAACGAAGGAGTAGGGACTGTTGTGAATGATTCATCTGGCAACGAAAATAATGGTACAATTAATGGCGCTACATGGACAACCGGTAAAATTGGGGGAGGATTGAACTTCGATGGGATTGATGATTCTGTATCAGTTCCTCGCATGAACTACGATGAGGTCTCAATTACCGCGTGGTTCTATAAAAATGCCAGTGATGCAACCTATGCTGATGCTATATTTGGCGCATATAAGTGGAATTTGAATTCTCAATATCGGCAAGGTTTTGATGTACGATTTTACAAAAGTACCCCTGATACCCTTGAATTTATATTAGTAACACAAAATGGGAGTGGAACGCGATCGACAAGAACTGTTCAAAAGGATTTGGGAAATTCGGTTGGCAAATGGTACCATGTTGCAGGCACTTACAATAAAATAACAGGAGAACAGAAGTTGTATGTAAATGGGCTGTTAGTTAATACCCGAACTCATCCGGTAGGAAATACTATAGTCCCAATGACAGCTTATCCTGATATGAGAGTAGGTTACTCAAGGGTTAATAAGGGGTATTTTAGTGGTATTATAGACGATGTACGCCTTTATAATCGAGCTTTGAGTAGTCAGGAAATACAAAATTTGTATAATAAGGTACAGGGATTGTATAATTAGCGGCTTTCAAGATAAAGAAAACCACTAAGGAATTCTTCAAATGCTTTTCGAAAAATAGATTTCTTTGACTATATATTTCTTTGGTTCCATATACATTATCTTTTCCGCAAGGAAGATCAAAATGATAGGAGAGATATTAAATACTCTGGTGGTTAAACAATCAGATGATAGAGCAAGAATCTCAAAGTATTATCGTGCTTTTTATATCTACATCAATTATACAAACTAATTGAGGAGATATGTTCCAAGAGAAAAGTATGAAGTTAATGATACAACATCGGCGATGGCTAATACAAAGGGGCAAGAGGCATGCGTTGGATTGATACCCATCTTTTTAAAAAGGATCGGCAGCATGCATCCAAGAAAAGAAGCCGTAAGAATGGAAAATAAGATAGTGAGGGATAAAGCGATAGAAAAGGCTTGTTCCCATAACCACAAAAAGGATACAAGATACAATATTCCCCCACATAGCATACCTATTTTTGCTCCGACCAGTGTCTCATAGAGAACAAGTCTTTTCATCCTGATTGTTTTCTCAAGTGAAGAGAGAGTGACCGCAACAGCTTGAGTACCTATACTCTCTGCAAGGCCTAAAATTATAGTTATAAAGAAGGCTACAAAAACAAACTTATCTACCGTGCTGCTAAATAGATTGGTAATAAAGGCACAGGTGAGCCCACTCAAGATATTAAAAAGCAAATAAGGAAATCGTAAAAAGGTGCTTTTAAAGATAGAAGGTTTTCGAAACTCTTCCAATTTTATACCGATTATTTTGAGCAGATTATCCCGTGCTTGCTCCATTTTTTCTTCGATAGTTATTGTATCTTCTATAAAATCGTTCGCTCGTGCAATACCGATAAGTTTTCCTTGTTCATCGACAACAGGGAAAGCAAGGAATTTATATATTAAAAAATATTCAAGAACCGTATCAAAAGGAGTTTGCATAGTTAATCGAATTGGATTACGTACCATAATATCAGAAACCATGGTTCCCCAAGGTGCCGTTATAAGTTTTCTTAAAGGTATAATACCTGTTAATTTCCCATCTTTGTCTATAACATAACAATAAAAAATATTACCGGAAAGGTTACTGCCACGCAGTAATTCAAAAGCGGTTTGAGCAGTATTATCTTCTGAAACAGCAAACATCTCGGTGCTATATTTAAATTCAGAATGTTTTTTAATTATTTTATGTTTATTATGAAAGTGCATAACTGATCTGCTACTATTTTTGATAGATATTAAAATTTTAAGTATATAATAATTTTTTATACATTCAAGGCAGATTTGGAATACAGTTTGAGTCTTGAGCGTTTAAGGAACATGGAAATAGCTTTTTATATCTTCGCTGACAATACCATGACTTTTTCTTGACCTCAGATCAGTTACACAGTAATATTGCGTAAATTATTTTGTTACAGAGATGTCAAAATACGTATGTTTACTATAAGTATTGTAAATAAAACCTGGATAATCTCCCTTGATTTCTTCCTAGAAGAATGAAAATATCCGAAGTGTTTATCAGGGAAAAATTCTGAAATATCCAATAAGAGGAAATACTGAAATTCCCTTTTTCTATGAGCTATAAACCGATAATAATTCGTATTATTTTGTTATTACAAATGTGTTTTTCCATACTATATATTTCTTCTACTCCTGCATTTGCATATCAAAATACTCTTGAAAAAATTAAATCTACCGGGGTATTAGTGTGGGGGTTTGATGCAGAAGGGGGGGCCCCGTATGTATTTTATGATCTCAAACATCCTTCGAAACTTATTGGCTTTGAGGTTGATCTTGTAGAGGCTATTGCCAGGGAGATGGGTGTGAAGGTGCAATATTTCCAAAATGCGTGGGACAGCATCTTGCTTGCACTTCAGCGTGGAGATTTTGACATTGCATTGAATGGTATCGAGATAACACCGGATAGAGAACAGGCTGTATTATTTAGTCGTCCGTATTTTGCCTACGCAGAACAAATCGTTACCCGTGCCTCGGAAATCCGCATTAATTGTCTGGAAGATCTTCGGAAGAAAAAGGTTGGCACCCTGTATAATACGGTAGCCAAACGAATGCTGGACGAAATGGGGGATATACAAGTTAATAGTTACAGCGGGCAGGTGGAACCTTTCAAAGATCTCTTATTAAGCCGTATAGATGCCGTTTTTGTGGATATGCCCGTTGCCTTATACTATGCTATGCCAAATCCACAGTTACGCTTAGTCGGTGAGCCAGTGGGAGAAGGATATTATGGCATTGCTTTCAGGAAAGAAGATACAGCCCTGGTTGAGGAGATAAATACAATTCTTGAGAAGTTATTGAGATCGGGTGAATTAAAGAAGATTTACAGCCGATGGGGATTGTGGAATACCTCTCAGGAAAAACTCTTCTTACATGATGAACTCTTACAAAAATATACAGAAAGTCCTCCTTCTGTTTCTCAAAAAGTACCTCTTCGGGTGACTACATTTTTACCGACCTTGCTAAAAGGAGCATTGGTCACAATCGGTATTTCCATTTTGTCTATGATGCTGGCGGTTGTTTTAGGTTTGATACTGGCAATTATGAGGCTATACGGCAATATATGGTTACAAAAAATTTCTACGGCCTATATTGAAATCTACCGTGGTACACCCCTTCTTATTCAGCTCTATATCTTGTATTATGGTTTACCTAACATTGGTATTACCTTAAGCGCACTTGCCGCTGCTATTCTTGGATTAGGTATGAACTACGCTGCGTATGAGGCTGAAATTTATCGTGCAGGTATACAATCTGTTCCTAAAGGGCAAACTGAGGCGGCTTTATCTCTGGGCATGTCAATGCGTTTGACCTTAAGGCGAATTGTCTTACCACAAGCATTCCGTATCACGATACCACCGATGACGAATGATTTTGTTGCTTTATTTAAGGATTCGTCTTTAGTTTCAGTTATTGCTATAGTAGAACTCACAAAGAGTTATAGTATGTTAGCTGCTTCATCAATGAATTTTTTCACCTTGGGGATTATCACAGCCCTCCTTTATTTTGGTATGAGTTATCCTCTTTCCTTGTATGCAAGAAAATTGGAAAAAAAACTAACACGATCATCGTCAAGTCGATAAAAAGTTAGGAAGGTAAATAAGAATCTGTATAATTTACAGATTCTGCGGATATTTTTAAATCAAATGGATAGTAAAATCACATGATTAAAATCCAGAATTTATTTAAACACTATAATTATCAGCCTCTGTTCAGAGGGTTGAGTGTAGACATAGCAAAAAGAAGTGCTGTTACTCTTATTGGGCCATCGGGAAGTGGCAAGAGTACGCTCTTACGGTGTATAAATGGATTGGAGCCTTTTGGTGGAGGGTGGATTTCTATTGATAGCCAAACACGGTATGGTGTTAATGAATCAGATTACCATAAGGCACAAGAAGAACTTGCTTTAAGAAATATACGCAAGAAGGTGGGAATGGTATTTCAACAGTTCAATCTCTTTCCCCATATGACAGTTCTTCAAAATATTACTGAATCTCCAATCCATGTATTAGGTATTGGTCGGGCTGAAGCTGAGTTAAATGCTATTTCTTTACTCCGAAAAGTAAACTTAGAGGAAAAAGCTCAGAATTATCCTGAACAATTATCGGGTGGAGAGCAACAGCGGGTTGCTATTGCCCGTGCCCTTGCTATGAGACCTGAAGCGATGCTCTTTGATGAACCGACATCCTCCCTTGACCCGGAAATGATTGATGATGTGCTCAAGGTAATAAAAGATCTCGTGTCAGAAGGAATGACAACAGTAATCGCAACACACGAGATGAGCTTTGCAAGGGATATTTCTACACACGTAATCTTCATAGAGAAAGGCGATATTGTAGAGCAGGGGGGGCCGCAAGATATCTTTTACAATCCAAGAAATGACCGTACAAAGGTATTTCTCAGCCGTTTTATGAAGTAAGCCTTTTGTGTTTTAATCCAGAACTGCAAAGTCATTTCTCTATCTCAACTGCTATCGATCTACCCCTGTTGTCGATTCTTCCCGCCCAATATAAATATTCCTAAACAAATATTCTTGTCTATCGCTTATGGAGTTGTCTAATGATTATGCTCATTGGTGCACTTTTTTTGCATTAGGGTTGATCGCCAAGTTAGGATTCATGCGCAAGAGATTATGCTTCCATTTCCTACCTTTGTTGTTTTTTTATTTTCATTTTTAGATTGATATAAATCCAAAACCTGCTAAAAATAAAGTATATCACGATAAAGGTAAACTGTAAGTGATCAGAAGGTATCAAGTAAAGAGTTGTTAAAATCGTTTTATAATAAAAGAGAGTCTTATTGCTGAAGATATTTTCAAATAAATGTCTTTGCAATTGGACTCTTTTTGTTTTAAGGATGCATGATGGAGGTGAAGGATATGTGTATAACCATGATTATGGTAACGAGAATAGTGTTATGAGTTCTGATAGTATTCCAGGAAAAACTTTTGAGAAGCAGTAAAGGATTCTGATATAACAAAGAGGTATGTAGTGGGAAATACTTTTACACTTCTCAAGAAGTTGTTAGGTAAAAACTGAGACTTTAGATAAGGAGTCGATTATGAAGGCAAAGGTGGATCAAGATGTCTGTATCGGTTGTGCCTTATGTACTCAAATCTGTCCTGAAGTTTTTAGGATGGAAGGCGATAAATCAGTAGTGTATGTTGATATTGTTCCTAAAGAAGTTGAGGATGCCTGCAGAGAAGCATCTGATGAATGTCCGGTGTCGTGTATATATATAGTAGAATAAAAGTATTTCTGATAAGACTTTCAATAACTACTTCAATGGTTTAATCACAATTGAACTGAAATAGAAGGGTTTTCAATCGGGTGTGTTTGGAAATATTCAAAACGAAAGGAAGGTTTAAAAATGGAAAAGTACAGATGCATAGTTTGTGGATATGTCTATGACCCAGAAATTGGCGATCCTGATTACGGGGTAAGTCCCGGTACTAGTTTCAGGAATTTGCCAGGAGATTGGGTTTGTCCCGTATGCGGTGCACCACAGGATCAGTTTGAGAAAATTTGATAGTTATGCAGAGTCAGACCTTTACAGGCTGCCCGAGAATAGATATTTGGGTAAATTCTCATGTCGTAAGTCCTCTAATATCAAAATTTATTTTTTTTAAATTTTGCATTCTCGGACAGCCTGTGGAAGTATGTACCCATTGTGTTCTGTTTATTCTTTTCTATTTTTTCTGATCGCTGTATTACGCAATTTTCCAACCGGGCAACGCTGAACAAAAGACTGGAATCTTCTTCATTTTTCTGTTTTACTATAGTTGTATGGGAAAAAAAGCAATTTCCTAGTGCGTCAAGCGAAGCTTGACGTTTTCTGATGAGGTGAAAGTCCTCATAGGTAAAGGCATAGCCAGCCAACCATACTGAGTGTTGCGTGATTGGGAAGGAGAGAC